>JALVRY010000350.1 GCA_027024625.1 Thiotrichaceae bacterium | reverse complement strand
TATTAGCAAAGGCCGGTGGCATCATATAGAAACAAGCGTCATATTAAATACCCCCAAACAGGCTAACGGCATCATCCAAACATGGGTTGATGGCAGGCAGGTGTTAAATCGAAGGAATATACGTTTTAGAATGATGGATGGCTTAGAAATTGAGCGTTTTCTATTTTCATCATTTTACGGCGGTAGCGGGAGAGAATGGGCGCCTAAAAAGAATGAAAAACTATATTTAGATGATTTTGTTATTACACCTTAATTTTCCAATATTTAAATCTAAATTTGTGACCTAACTACTACACCGTAGCGAAGTCACAAATTCACGTTAAAGGCACAGAGCTTATCAATTTCAAGACTCCGTGCCTCCATTATTAAACCAAACTTTTTTGGACAATCTCAGCGACATCTTTCGATAAGTTTTCTTCTTCTGAAATTCTCTTCAGTTGTTGCTTCATTTTTTCTGATCGCCCTGCTTCATAGTGCTTCCAGTTCATTAAAGAACGCACCAATCGTGATGCGACTTGGGGATTCAGCTTGTCTAATGCTATTACTTGATCTGCAATAAACTCATAACCACTACCATCTTCCGCATGGAAATTTACAGGATTCCCCGAAGCAAAGGCATTAATCAGGGAACGAACTTTATTTGGGTTACGAATATCAAATAGATCATGCTCCATTAATGCTTTTACCGTATCTAGTGCATCACATCGCTTTGACGTGGCTTGTGCCATAAACCACTTATCCATAACAAGGCTATCATGCTTCCATTGATCGTGAAATTCTTTAACTGCCTTTTCCGGTTTCTCACCCTGTATATTGCTCAAACAGTGCAGTGCAGCAAGTTGATCGGTCATATTATTAGCTTGTTTAAACTGTTGATAAATCATTTCTGTTGTACTCTCATCATCAACATAGCTGAGATAAGATAGACAGACATTACGCAAAGAGCGACGACCAATGCTTGCATGGTCTATCTGATACTCTCCTTTATCTTCTAAGCTTGTATAGTTTGCCTCAAAGTCCATGCGTAAGGTATTTGCCAAGGTTTTAGACATCAATTCACGCACGTCAAATATGGCTTGCGGATCAGCAGGTTGGCTGGCTTCTACCAACTCCATTTGCGATGGTAATGCTAACGCCTCGGCTCGTAGTGCAGTATCTAATTCATCATTATTCAACACCTGTTGATAGGCCTCGATAATGTCATGCTGTAAACCATAGGCTTCACCTTTTTTATGCTGTTCTAGCATATCGAGCAATACACTTTTTGCTAACTGCTGTATGGCATTCCAGCGATTGAACTCGTCGCTATCATGTTTCATTAAGAACAAATAATCTGCCGTTGTGTAGTTATATTCCAATTTGACGGGAGCAGAGAAACCTCGTAATAGAGAAGGTATAGGTTTTTCAGTAATATTTTCAAACGATACACTTTGCTCAGCCTCGGTCAGTACAATTAACTGATTTTCTAAACCTAAGTCATAGTCCTTTCCTGATGAATCTAGTAAGGCTAATTTAATTGGAATAATAAATGGCTGTTTGCTCTCAGATTCCGGCGTAGCTGGACAACTTTGTTTGAAGTGGAGCGTGCAGCTTTGCTTATCTGCATCATAATCCATACTAACTTCAACGACTGGCGTTCCTGCTTGACTATACCAACTCTGGAATTGACTTAAATCTCTGTTATTGGCATCTGCCATTGCAGCCAAGAAGTCTTCAGTCGTAACGGCTTGACCATCATGGCGTTCAAAATACAAATCCATCCCCTTACGAAAACCTTCTTCGCCTAGTAGTGTGTGATAAAGACGCACAACCTCTGCACCTTTTTCATAAACAGTTAGGGTGTAGAAATTATTAATCTCAGAGAATGAGGCAGGACGGATAGGATGAGCCATTGGGCTTGCATCTTCGGTAAATTGATGAGTACGCAACATACGCACATCTTCAATTCGCTTAACGGCTCTTGAGTGTAAATCTGAGGTAAATTCTTGATCTCTAAATACGGTTAGACCTTCTTTTAAGCTTAGCTGAAACCAGTCTCGACAAGTGACACGATTGCCCGTCCAGTTATGGAAATACTCATGCCCGATAACGGCTTCAATAGAAATATAATTATCATCTGTTGCTGTTGCAGGGCTAGCAAAGACTAATTTGGAGTTGAAAATATTTAGGCCCTTATTTTCCATCGCTCCCATATTGAAGTCATCAACGGCAACGATCATGTATATATCAAGATCGTACTCCAAACCAAAGCGTTGCTCATCCCATGTCATTGCTCGTTTGAGAGATTGCATTGCATGGTCACACTTATCAATATTATGAGCTTCGGTATAAATTTTTAGAGCAACATTACGACCAGATTGTGTGGTGAAACTATCTTCAACGTGTTCTAAATCACCAGCAACAAGTGCAAATAAATAGGCGGGCTTTTTATATGGATCTTGCCATTTTGCCCAATGTCGTCCATCAGAAAACTCGCCATTGTTTAACAAATTACCATTGGAAAGCAGTACAGGATATTTTTCTTTATCTGCAATAATTTGGGTGGTGAATGTCGCCATAACATCAGGGCGATCTTGATAATAGGTGATTTTACGAAAGCCTTGAGCTTCACACTGTGTGCAAAAGTTACCACTTGATTTGTATAAACCTTCCAGTGATGTATTTTTTTGTGGATAGATTCGAGTGTCGATTTCTAGCGTAAACTCATCGGGCAAATCAGTGAGCTGCATTCCTTCATCATCTAGCTCATATTGATCAGCAGTCAAAATACTACCATTTAAGCGTACAGCAATTAATTCTAAAGATTCCCCATCAAGTTTTAGCGTATTTTGATTACTATTTTTATCCCGATAATAGACCACTTTAGAGCTAACAAGGGTATATTCCTCATCTAAAGAGAAAGTTAAATCGATGGTTTTTACTTGGTAATTAGGTTTTTGATAGTCTTTTAAATGGATAACTTTTGGCAATGATTCTTTCATAGTTTAGGTTCTAATTATTAAATGAAAACAACTTTGATGTAATAAAATAGGGGGAGTGAATTTTTGTTCGTTTGATCTGCTTGATCTTTTGTGAAAGTGTCTTTACTTGTAGTATTTACCTTTATAGTAAATCCAGCCGCCCTCCTTTCCTGCACGTTCATTTCGATGTGTCCAATGTACTACGCCGCCACGATTATTCCACTCGTATCGCCCCTTAATTTTCACATGATCACCAACAGAAAGCGGAACATAGTCTGCAACATCGATATTATGGGCGACCAACAATGTTATATCTTGGGATGGACTAATAAGAAAACGCTGATGCTGAGCACCCTTTCTATCATCTTTTAGCATTTTTACTACTTTGGCATCAATAGTCAGCCAGAAGCGAGCGTTAGTATCATCCTTAGCTTGGCGTATTTTATCCAGTAATGCCGTTTGCGATTCAATACTCGGTGCTGAGGGAAAGTTTTGTTTATCTGCTTGCTTATGCTTACTTTCTGGATTAAAAAACTGATATGCAACGGCTAAAATGATAAGCAATATACCGATGCTGGTTTTGATGAGCTTTAAGTTCATGAGCGAAAATTACTGAGTATTGAAAGGGTGATTATTCTACATGATATAGCATAAAAAAAGGCCGCATAAAGCAGCCTTTTTTAAGTAGGAGTGCATAATTAATTTAACAAAATTTGCGAAGGATATTTTTTTATATTCAAGTTATTATCGAAGAAGCATAGCCGTCGCTACGCGACTGAGAGAATGGCTTGAATAGCGGAAAATAGACCAGTAAATTGTTAAATGTGTGTGCACTCCTACTTATCACTGATAGAGCGTATAAGTTACTCAGTACTGAATGATGAACCACAACCACAAGTTGTTGTTGCATTTGGGTTTCTAATTACAAACTGAGCACCTTCAAGACCTTCAGTATAATCAATCTCTGCACCTACTAGGTATTGGAAACTCATTGGGTCAATCAGTAGAGTTACACCATCTTTTGTTACTTCGGTATCACCATCATTTACCGCTTCATCAAAGGTAAAACCATATTGGAAGCCAGAACAACCACCGCCAGAAACAAAAACACGTAGTTTTAAATTATCATTGTCTTCTTCTTTAATTAAAGCCCCAACCTTAGCAGCAGCGGCATCCGTAAAGACCAACGGATCAGTTGATGTATTTGTTTCAGCGTTCATTTGGAATGTCTCCGACAAAATTTATGTATATGTAATAGATGGAAGTTAGCACTCAACAAAGATTGGGGTCAAGAAACCATATTTCAATATGAATCCTTTCAGGAAACTCTGATCAAGTCGGGTGGAATTTCTCGGTAGATAAAATTGTTCAGTTTTTGTATAAAAATCTCACTAATAGTCGCTCTATTAGTGAGATTTTTAGGCAAAAACTGAGCGGTTTTAGCACCGAGAAAACCGCTCATGGCTTAATCAGAGTTTCCTTAAGAAAAGATTATGATGGCTCAGGCTCAGCATTTACTGCATCAGAAACTGCTGGCGTCCCAGCATAACCAGAATCATCTTTCTGACGAACCAATTTACCATTGACTTCAGAACCTACTGCCATTTCAAGTAAGTTATAGTAAACATCACCACAAACACGAGCCTTTTCATACAGCTCCACTTTACCATTTGCATAAACATCACCGTCAATTGTACCATTTACAACAATATTAGGGACTCTTACCTCACCTTGAATGTGACCATGCTCACTCAATACCAACATGGCATCTTTATCATCAGCAGTTAAATTACCTTTGATCATTCCTTCAATGTGCAATCCTCCAGAAAAGCGAATATCGCCATCAATCGTTGTACCTTTACCTAATAATGTATCAATTTTAGCACTCTTAATTTTCTGATCATTATCAAGAGACGATGATGATGATTTTGCACTCTTTTTAGATTTGAACATGAACAACACTCCTTATGTGTGATAACTATTTCATACGGCTAGTTTCTACTAGCCTATTTTATTGCTGTAGCCCAGTCATACTTTTTTTCTAATGTTTTGCCACTAGATGGACTAACGGTTAATTTAACTTTTTCAGGAACAAAGTCTGAGGGTAGCTCAATATCACCTTCCATACTTTGATAATATTTCAAAGAGAAGCCCGTTAACGCTGTACCTTCCCCCGCAGGAACTAGTTTTTTATGGGATAACGTAAGCGACTTGCCTTTTTGCTTTCCTATAATATTAATCGAAAAACTTCCACTCACCGAAGAATTATCACTTCGTATATAAGATAGT
Source organism: Thiotrichaceae bacterium (assembly GCA_027024625.1). GTDB lineage: Bacteria > Pseudomonadota > Gammaproteobacteria > Thiotrichales > Thiotrichaceae > S015-18. The sequence continues at coordinate 5,829 of JALVRY010000350.1, read as the reverse complement.
ACAACCCGATAGTGAAAACGTTGATTCGTTTGAAGTTTCTTACCTTCTTTATCCACCTTTACAAGTTTTAGTCCAAAATGTTGAATATGCAAGCCTTGTTTTAAGTCTTTAGCGTTCAAAATATTACCATAGAGCAATAATTCCTCATCCGCATCACTTAATTTCTGCTCAGCAAGCTGCAACTTGGTATTTAACTCTACATTAGCGACTTTTTGAATTTTAAACTCTCGCTTAATAACGCCTAATTCTTGCGTTAAATTGTCGATAGTTATTTTTCTCTTTTCTAGTAAACGCTTCTGCTCATTCATCTTACCTCTCAAGCTTGTTGCAAATGAATTTTTTGTTTCTGCATCCGCAGAAGTGAGGTAGCCTGAAAAAAACAGCCAAGCAACACCTCCAAAAGTTAGCAACATAAAGAGGATCATTAGATACCAGCACAGCTTACCTTTGGAACCAGACGGCTTTACACGCATTTGGCCTTGTTCAAATTTATATTCTAATGCCATTTTTTTATCCTAATATATCACCCAATTCATACCAAGAATTTGTCTGGGAACAGAGTAGCAAAGTTTAACAACAATGTATCTATATGATTTTACGGCAATAATGCCGGCTGACGTAGTGCTTTCGCTTCATCAAAACCCAGCATTATGTTCATATTTTGCACAGCCTGACCTGCCGCCCCCTTAACTAAATTATCAATCACTGATAAAACGACAATCCTATCGGTATGCTTGGGCTGATTTGGTGAAATCTGACAAATATTTGACCCACGCACACTACGCGTCTCAGGAGGAACACCCTCAGACAGCACATCAACAAAAGGTTCATCTTTATAATATTGTTGATAAAGCTCAGTTAAGTCACAGGTAGACTCTGATTTTTTTACATAGAGAGTTGCCTGAATTCCCCGAATCATAGGAACAAGGTGAGGCACAAACGTCAAATTAACATTTTCACCTGACGCTAAGGATAAGGTTTGAGCAATTTCTGGTTGATGACGGTGACCTGCAATACCATAGGCTTTAAAACTTTCACCCGCTTCACAAAGCAAAGTACCAACATTTGCCTTACGTCCTGCACCGCTAACACCACTTTTTGTATCTGCAATAATATCATCCAGCGTGATGCAGCCTGATTTTAACAATGGCAACAAACCTAAAGTAACCGCCGTTGGATAGCAACCGGGGTTAGCCACTAAGTTTGCACTCTGAATTTGCTCACGATTAATTTCTGGCAAGCCATAAACAGCGGTTGACAGTAGATCAGGACAAGCATGTGTCATGCCATACCACTCTTGCCAAACATCCACATCTTTTATTCTAAAGTCAGCGGCAAGATCAATAACCTTTGTACCAGCCTCTAGTAGTGCAACAGCACTTTGCATTGCAATTCCATTTGGTGTTGCGAAAAACACGAGATCACATTCACATAATGCATCAATATCTGGTTCGACAAACTCTAAATCTAAATAACCACGAAGATTAGGAAACATGGCATCAACGCGAGAGCCTGCATTAGCTCGGGATGTGACCATTGCAATCTCAACACTAGGGTGATTTACAAGAAGTCTGAGTAATTCTACACCTGTATATCCTGTGGCTCCCACTATTCCTATTTTCTTCACAGCGATGATGTTCCTAAATTCAGTAAAAACGGTATAGTACTACCTCATTGAGAAATTGCGAAATTTTAGGGGAATTTTATGTACGAATGGATGAAAGCACTGCACATCATATTCATGGTGACATGGTTTGCAGGGCTATTTTACTTGCCTAGGCTCTTTGTCTATCACGCAATGCCAGAAAATAAAGCAAGTTTTGAATTATTTAAAATCATGGAACGCCGTCTTTATATCATGATGACACTAGGAGCCGTGCTAACTGCTATATTTGGCACTTTAGTTTTTTTAATCAATTCCAATTACTATCTTTCTAGCTTTTGGTTTCCCGCAAAACTTGTACTTGTTAGCACATTGATTGCTTATCATATTTGGTGTCGCCAATTGGTAATTGCTTTTAGAGAAGAGAAGAACCAACATAGCCATCGTTGGTATCGTTACTTTAACGAGGCACCATCATTGTTATTAATAGGAATAGTTATTTTGGTCGTTGTCAAAATTAACATCTGAAAAAAGAATATGGGGTATTAATGCGGCTGATTCGCGAAGAAGAATAGATTGGGATTACACAACTGGGAGGGTAAATAATAAGTGGTAAAACCAGAGTAGCGTCGTCAAGCTATCGACCTTGAACCAAAGTTCAGAGGTGGGAGTATTCAAAAACTTATTAGGCTTACCGATAAATCAGTCCTGCACACAAAGCTCTATTCAACTTCCGAGATAGATAATTAGGCTCAAGGGCATTATCAAGTCAGACTAACGCGTACCCCAGAATTACCATGCGTTTTATACTAATACACTTTTTCTAATTTGTTAAGCAATCTATTTACATATAAATAAAATTAATCACAAAGTAAAAACCGACCAGTTAATCTTTCTTATATTTTTCAACCGCTTCAAAGATATTAAGCTCAATTTGTTTAAGCTTTTGCATTGCCTTCTTATCAATATTTTCTACTTGGTTTGTTGTATTCAACATTTCATGAGCAATATTCAACGCAGCCATTACAGCGATTCTATCTGTACCCACAACTTTACCCGCCATGCGTATATCATTCATTTTCTCATCAACATGCTTAGCGGAACGAAGCAGAGCGTCTTCTTCTCCCTCTGGGCAACCCACTAAATAATCTTTGCCTAAAATACGTACACTTAGAGCTTTTTGCTTTTTTGCCACGGCTCACCTTTCCTTTTTTGAAAATTTATGAATGCTCCATCGTCCGTAAACGTCCAAGCATTGCTTCCACTTGCACCCTTGCTTTATCATTTTTTTCAAGCAAGGCAGAACGATCTTGTGTAAGCTGCTTTTCATGCTCAAGTAAAACGGCATTCTCTTGAGATAAGGTTTCCAGTAGATCTAGCAATAAGTTAACTTGCTCTTCTAGCTGGTTCACCTGCTCATTCAAACGAACATCTGTTGATTCTGTAGTCATAGGTTTAAATTACATTATTTTAAGGGGCAGGCTTCAGATTGCGTAAAATTATAAAACCTCAAACCCTGAGAAAGTATATACTCAACCGCAGAGTATAAACCAAAGATAGACCATTTTCCCGTATTGAACACTAAATAAACAAATATGAGTAAATTCATAGAATACAATGATATACAGTCCAGCTTATCTGCGCTGAACTGTCACGTTTCCCCTGCTGAAACACAAGGTATAGCCTGTGGAATGCTTGCCGTTAACACAGCTATTGATAAAAATACATGGCTCAAAGAATTAATTGACGATGAATACCTCGATAGTCCTGATTTAGAGCTACTGTCAGCATTATTTGAGCAATCACTAGCGCAATTAAATGACAGTAATTTAGGCTTACACCTGTTATTACCCGCTGACGATACCGAGTTACCCAAGCGCTTAGCCGCCATACAAGAATGGACTCAAGGGCTATTGTATGGTGCTGCTCTTGCAGGCTTAAAAGAATTTACAAAACTTCCCGATGATAGCCGTGAATTTCTGCAAGACGTGTCGCAAATCAGCAATTCGGGTGAATTTGACTTAGAAACTGATGAAGAAGCAGAACAATCCTACTATGAAATTGTAGAATATCTGCGAATCGGCACATTGCTTTTAAGTGAAGAACTTCAACCCTCCAAACTAGATACCGCAATTCACTAATGAGAAAACCAACAATAACCGCCCGAGAATTTGCCAAACGACGCAATAAACTTATGGGAATGTTAGGTAGCGATGCAATCGCCATCGTCCCCTCTTCTAGCGAGAAAATTCGCAATCGAGATGTTGAGTACCCTTTTCGACAAAATAGTGACTTCCTCTATCTCACTAATTTTAATGAGCCTGATGCAATTGCTGTCTTTGTACCCGAGCGTGAACAGGGTGAGTACATCTTATTTTGTCGAGATAAAGACCCCACCGCCGAACAATGGACAGGTATCCGTGCTGGCATTGACGGTGTTGTTGAACACTTTGGTGCAGATGATAGTTTCCCGATTGACGATATTGACGACATCTTGCCAGGGCTAATGGAAGGTCGTAAATCTGTCTATTACAGCATGGGAAATGACCATCACTTTGACCAACAAGTCATGGATTGGGTTGGCACGATTAAAAAGAAGATCCGCAATGGTGCACATTCTCCCCACGAATTTATATCGCTAGATTTATTCTTACATGAGATGCGTTTGTTTAAATCCAATGCAGAAATTCGTATGATGAAATACGCTGCACTCACATCTATCGATGCTCATCATGCCGCTATGAAAAACTGCAAGCCCAAGATGTGGGAATATGAAATTGACGCTCTATACTCCTATGAGTTTTGCCGTAGAGGAATGAGTCATGCCTATACCTCCATTGTTGGTGGAGGAAAAAATGCCTGTATTTTGCATTACATTGAAAATAATCAAAAACTCAACAAGGGAGACTTACTATTAATTGATGCGGGAGCAGAATACCAAGGCTATGCTAGCGATATTACTCGAACCTTCCCCATTAGCGGAAAATTTTCAGACGCACAAAAACAGCTTTATCAAGTTGTATTAGATGCTCAAAAAGCAGCCATTAAGGAAGCAAAATCAGGAAATACATGGAATCAACCACATATTGCCGCCCTTAACACCATCACTCATGGCTTATTGGAACTTGGCATACTTAAACGTGATAACGACAAATCAACCAATGAAAATATTAAGCAACTCATCAAAGATGAAGCCTATAAACCTTATTTTATGCATAAAACAGGGCATTGGCTTGGCTTAGATGTTCATGATGTTGGTGATTACAAAGTTGATGAAGAGTGGCGTTTATTAGAAACAGGTATGGTGCTTACCGTAGAACCTGGTATCTATATCTCACCCAGTGATGATGTCGATAAAAAATGGTGGAATATCGGTATTCGAATCGAAGATGATGTTGTGATTACCAAGGAAGGTAACGAAGTTATTTCTGACAGTTTGATAAAAGAAATTGATGAAATTGAAGCTTGGATGCAATCCTAAATTGAGCTGAGCGAATTACACAAACATAATATCCCATGCTCTACTCAAAAGTGGGGCTAGTAGCTGATATTTCAGCACAAATCAAGACTACTTTTTAACAAACTTGTTTGGCAACAAGTAAATTTAAAATTCAAACAGAAATATCTTTTCTTTCTACAATCTTCAACTATATTCACCTCGATCAATGAATTATTGATTGAGGTACTTTCTTAATTCCATTGCCGCTCGCCTAATAAACTCTAAGAAGAATAAAACAAACAATGAAAACAGATTCCACAAAATGGCTACTCATTATAGATGACCACCCTCTTTTTCTGAAAGGAATGCTATTGATGCTCGACTCAATGCTGCCAGACTTAAAAGTAATGACAGCAAATACTTTCTCAAAGGGAAAACAATTAATTTCAGAAACCTCCCCAGCACTTGTACTACTTGATCTAGCAATGCCAGACCACGCAGGCTTAGAAAGCTTAAGGCATTTGACTAAAGATTACCCCACCATACCCGTAGCTATACTCTCTGCATTTGAAGAAATAGAAATTATAGAACGCTCTTTAGTCTATGGAGCAAGAGGCTATATCTCTAAAACAAGCACGCCTGAAGAACTCATTAAAGCGATTAAAATAATCTTATCTGGTCAGCGTTATATCCCCCCAGCTCAGGCAAAACCTACAAAAACCTACCCTGATTCAAAATACCGTTTATCACCTCGGCAACATGAAATACTTGAGTGCGTCTCTAAAGG
>JALVRY010000349.1 GCA_027024625.1 Thiotrichaceae bacterium | reverse complement strand
GCTCAATAGTACCGATATACTAAAAGCTCTAATCCCTGCCCACAGATACCTAGCAGAGCTGAAAGGTATTGCCAAAAGCATACCCAATGAAAATATATTATTATCAACCTTAGTGTTGCAAGAAGCACAAGATAGTTCTGAGATTGAAAATATCATTACCACACAAGATGCCCTCTATAAACACCGTCTACAATCGAGTTTCAGTGATATAGCGACCAAAGAAGTCGCTAATTATGCTGATGGTCTAGCGGTAGGCTACCAAAAAATCCAACAACACGGTTTACTCACGTTGAATACGATTTTAGATATTCAAGCCGCACTCGAAAGCAATAATGCAGGATTTAGAAAAATAATAGGCACAGCACTAAGAAATGAACAGACAGGTGAAATTGTTTTTACACCCCCATCGCCAGAAAAAATTCCAGCACTCATGGCAAACTTAGAAAAGTTGCTGAATGAGGAATCTCCCAATATAGATCAACTGATACTAATGGCAATTGTTCACCACCAATTTGAAACCATACACCCCTTCTACGATGGCAACGGAAGAACGGGAAGAATTATCAATATCCTCTATCTTGTAAAAGAAGGCTTGCTACACTCGCCGATTCTTTACCTCAGCCGATATATAAACCAAACAAAAGCCGAATATTATCAACTACTGCAACAAACCCGTGAAACAGGAGATTGGCAAGCATGGTTGATTTATATGATCAAAGGTGTAGAGCTTACTGCCAAACACACCATTGAATTGATAGAAAAAATTAAACAAATACTGCACGAACAAAAACACCAAATACGAGAAAACTACAAATTCTACAGCCAAGACTTATTAAACAATATATTTCAGCACCCCTATACCAAAGTACAATTTTTAGAGCATGATCTAAATGTCTCACGAGCAACAGCTACCCGCTACTTAGATGCATTGGTTAATGGTGGAATATTGGAGAAGCATAAACTAGGGCGGGAGAATTATTATTTGAACAAAGACTTGGTGGACTTGTTATTTAATACACCAAGAATTTTTGGCTAACTATATTCTTCGTGCAATATTTAATATTAGGTAAAGTAATGAGTGATTTAAAACTGTTCAAACTTAACAATAATACAGTTACCGAGCTAGAAGGTTATGCTGCCGTTTTAGAAAAGTCATTACAAGCTCAGATTGAACGGAATCTCGACAAATTTTTAGGTGTGCGTTTCTTGCAATCAGAATTTGAAATTAGCAATGGGCGTATGGACACCTTAGGCATAGATGAAAATAATTGCCCTGTAATTATCGAATACAAACGTGGCAAGAATGATAATGTAATCAACCAAGGTTTGTTTTATCTCGACTGGCTGATGGAGCATAAAAAGGATTTTGAATGGCTGGTGATGGATCGCTTCGGAAAAGAACAAGCTAAAAATGTGGAGTGGTCTGCTCCTCGTTTAATTTGTATTGCAGGTGATTTTAGTCGTTATGATGAACATGCGATTAAACAAATGGCACGTAATATTGAATTAATTCGTTATCGTCAATTTGGTGATAATCTCTTGCTACTAGAGCAAATAACAACAAGCCAAGCTAAAGCAGCCAATACTCAAAACATAGTAAATAACAGTAAATCCTTTACTGACTTTCTCAATAATGCACCCAAATCTTTACGCCAACGCTTTGATAATCTAGTCACTCGTATTGAAGCTATTGCTGATGACGTACAATCAAAAACATTAAAATACTATCTGGCTTTTCGACGGATGAAGAATTTTGCTTGTTTAGAAATTCATGCTCGAACGGGCAAAATTTTGGTTTATATCAAGGTAAACCCTGACACAATTATCTTGGAAGAGGGATTTAGTCGAGATGTGCGTTCAATTGGTCACTATGGAACAGGTGATCTTGAAATTACTATTAGTGATGATGCAGATATTGAAAAAGTAATGGCATTGATTGAGAAAAGTTATGAACTGTCTTAGCACACCTGCTTTCAACTAAGAGAAAATAACTGTACATGTCCTACCAACCACCCTACACAATTACTCCAACCATAATTTCACTAATCGCAGAAATTAGTGAGAAGTTAGGGCGGTTGTCGATGTTACAAGAGCAAGAAAATAACTTACGTTTACGCCGTATTAATCGCATCCGAACCATTCAAGGCTCACTTGCTATTGAGGGCAATACTTTAACCGAGGAGCAAATAACCGCTGTTTTAGAAGGCAAGCCAGTTATTGCTCCACCACGAGAAATTCAGGAAGCACGCAATGCCATTATTGCCTATGAGAAATTGGGGCAATGGCAAGCTGATAGTTCGCAAGCTTTGCTAGAAGCTCATCAAACCTTAATGCAAGGATTAATTGATGATGCAGGGTATTATCGTCGTGCGGGTGTTGGTGTTATGCAAGGTAAGCAAGTTATTCACATGGCGCCACCTGCTAATCGTGTAAGTGATTTGATGCAGGATTTATTCAACTGGTTGGCAAATAGTGATGAGCATCCTTTAATTCGTAGTTCTGTATTTCATTATGAATTTGAATTTATTCACCCCTTTGCTGACGGCAATGGTCGTATGGGGCGTTTATGGCAAACATTAATATTAAGCCAGTGGAAGCCTATTTTTGCTTATCTTCCTGTCGAAAGCTTGGTTTATGTTAATCAAGCTGACTATTATCAAGCTCTCCAACAAAGCACCGATAAAACGGACTCTGCCCCATTTATCGAGTTTATTTTAAACAGAATTCTTGAGGCTTGTGATGAGTCTAGCCCCCAAGTCACCCCCTATGATGCCCCCCAAGTTAAAGACTTGATTAAATTACTAAAACAAGGGGAAATGAGCAAAGCTGAGTTAATGAAAGGTTTGCATTTAAAAGATGCTAAATCGTTCCGCAAACGCTATCTTCAACCTGCTTTATCTGCGGGCTTTATTGAAATGACTTTACCCGATAAGCCAACAAGCCCAGCACAGAAATATCGGTTATCGTTGTAGTGCAAATTGTGCTGTAATTCTTCATGCTAATATTTAAAAACGTGGAAATAGGAGTTTATGAGAATAATGAATTATTCAGAGATATTAGAATCGCTAAACAAAGCTTCAAGTTTTGATCTTTATCGCCTAAAGTCGGCTATTTCCCGTCAATTAGAATCACCTGAGAGAATCCGAGCTATTAGAGAGAAACTTTATGTGGGGCAAGAGGTAGAGATGTTTGATGAGGGTGAAAATAAGAGTAAATTGGCGACCATCCGTAAGTTTAATCCAACAAGTGTTGCAATAACTTTACTTGAAGACAAGTCGAATTGGCGAGTGCCGTATTATTGGATTAACATTGAAAATGTTGATGTCAAGCTTGTGAACACGGCTAAGAAAGGTATAGATAAGAATGCTTTATCTATTGGGGATACAGTAGGTTTTCGCTCTAAAGATGGTTATGAAGTATATGGAAAGATTATTCGAATAAATTCTAAAACAGTTACATTAACAACATCACGAGGTAAGTGGCGAGTCGCCTATAGTTTGTTATTTCCTATTATTGATTCTTCAGTAATATTAATCGTTGCAAAAGTATTGACATACAAATACTGGCTTCGACTTCGTTCAGGTTGCGGAGTAGCTCCCTGAGTGAAGTTGAAGGGAACGGCTAATCCCTTGCGAAGCTAAACCTACGAGCTTGGAAGTGAGGCTTTAGAGACTGTGCAAGTATTCTGGGACTGCGAAAAAATGAGGAAAAATTTTCCAGATTTTGTTTAAAAATGAAGCTAATAGCAGGCTATTGGCTGAATTT
>JALVRY010000348.1 GCA_027024625.1 Thiotrichaceae bacterium | reverse complement strand
GCCCAAGAAGCTTGAGTCACGGTCAGCAAACTACTGACTAACAAACCTTTAACAATTGGAGTATTCATTATTTGTTTTTCCATAATTTTTATCTAAATTTTACTGACATATAACATAAGCAAGGAGCTTAATTTAAGGAAACTCTGATTAACTAGGAAGTGAAACTAAAATATCACTTCCAATATTTTGTGTTTAATCAGCTTCCTTAAGGAATCTCTGATTAAGTCGGGCGGAATTTCTCGATGGATAAAATTGCTCAGATTTTTAGGCAAAAGCTGGGCGATTTTAACATCGAGAAAACTGCTCATGACTTGATCAGAGTTTCCTTAAGTTATATGCCGCGTAATATCATTGTACAAAGCCAATATCATCATACTGCCAACTAGAGCAATACCAATACGAAAACCAATTGCTTCCACTTGCTCAGACACTGGCTTTCCAGTAAATAGCTCTATAATGTAGTACAAAAGATGTCCGCCATCCAACATAGGAATCGGCAAAAGATTCAGCACGCCTAAACTTACACTGATAATGGCTAGAAAACTAAGGTATGCCGCAAGCCCCATTAGTGCTGTTTTTCCTGCAAACTCCGCAATTGTCACTGGACCACTAATATTTTTAAGTGACGCTTCGCCAATGACCAAACGACCCATGACCTTCAACGTCACCACAGACATCTGCCAAGTCTTCTCGATGCCTGAGACAAAGGAATCAATAGGATTACTTTGATAAAGAAAGCTATAACTCTTTAGCTTTTCCTTGTCTTTTGGAGGTAAATCAGCCGCTACTTTAGCGGATAATGCAGCACCCAAACTACCATAGGTTTTACCGTCCTTTTCCTTCTCAGCAAGTGTAATTGGCAATAAAACTTCAGAGCCATCACGTTCAACTAATAGCTCTATCTTTTGCAGGCCATGAGAGCGAATATAATCAATAAATTGGCGTGTATCCGTTATAGGTTTTCCATCGACTCGCAATAGTACATCATTTTTTTGCAAACCTCCTGATTTTGCTGAAGAATCAGGCAAAACTTCCGCAACACTCACTGTCAACTTAGGTCGCCAAGAATCAATACCAGCCTGCTCTATGAAATCTTCAGAGTCTTTTAACAATGGGGTAGCAGAAAGATCTAAGGAATAGGTTTTGTTTGTATTATCATCATCCAATACACCAATATCGACACGCTTATTATTTTCTAAATACGCAGTCAAAAAAGTCATTCGTGCTTCATTCCATGATCTAACAGCAACATCATTAATGCGATTGATCTGCCCACCTGCGACCATTCCTGCAGCTTCAGCGGGAGAGTCTTTTATAATATTACCAACAAATGGGGTATATGCTTGAATGCCAATTAAGAAAACAATGGTATAAAGCACAATCGCTAGTAGAAAATTAAATAATGGCCCTGCAACGACGATAGCTATACGCTTCCAAACGGGTTGACGATTAAAAGCTCGATGCAGTTCATCATCTGCAACCTCACCTTCTCTTTCATCTAGCATTTTGACGTATCCACCTAGAGGAATCGCCGATAAGGTATATTCTGTTTGATCTTTTCCAGATACGCGTGTCCATAACGGTTTACCAAAACCGATAGAAAAACGTAAAACTTTCACGCCTGCTTTACGTGCAACCCAGTAATGTCCGAACTCATGGATAGCAACTAAGATACCAATCGCTAGTATAAAAGCCACTACGCTGATTAGAAAACTCATGATATAAACTGCCGTTTGTTATTTTTAGTATTTTTGGCTAGCCACAAGTTTGAATGCTCACGGCTGAGCTTATCCTGAATAAGAATATCCTCTAATATTTCTGGCGTACCTGATGAGGCATCTTTTAGCACATCTTCGATAAGTTTAGGAATATCTGTAAACAAAATTTGTTCTCGTAAAAAAGCTTCAACTGCAATTTCATTGGCTGCATTCAAGGCAATTGTGGCATTGCCGCCTTGTGTATGGGCTTCGTAAGCCAAGCGTAAACAAGGGTAATGTGTGAAATCAGGTTGCTCAAAGTCTAAACGGGCAACATCAAAAATATCCAACTGATTAACGCCAGAGACAATACGCTCTGGCCAACCTAATGCATAAGCAATCGGCGTTCGCATATCCGGGTTGCCAAGCTGAGCCAATACTGAGCCATCATTATAGGATACCATCGAATGAATGGTGCTTTGCGGATGAATCACCACTTGAATCATATCTACATCGACATCAAATAGCCAACAAGCCTCTATGACTTCTAAGCCTTTATTCATCATTGTTGCGGAATCAACTGATATTTTCTTCCCCATTTCCCAATTTGGGTGAGCTACCGCTTGATCAGGTGTTACCGATGATAATTGATTCGCTTCCCATGTGCGAAAAGGCCCACCCGATGCTGTTAGCAATATTTTTTCAATATTCACCTTATTATTCGCATCTGGCATACACTGTAAAATCGCATTATGCTCACTATCAATCGGTAATAATTCAGCCTTATGTTCATGAATTGCATCCATGAACAATTTACCCGACATCACTAAGGATTCTTTATTCGCCAGCATGACTCGCTTGCCTGCTTTTGCTGCCGCTAAATTTGGCAATAAACCTGCCGCTCCAACGATTGCCGCCATCACATAATCTGTCTCAGCATGACTGGCGATAAAATCCAAGTTATCAGCACCGCTTAGAACAATCGTATCACTATTAATTTTGGATAATTGTTGCTGTAACTGCTCAGCAGAATTTTCATCTACCATGACTGCATAATGAGGTTTATAAGCAATACACTGTTCATAAAGCTTATCGATATTCGTATTTGCTGTTAATGCAAACACCTTAAATTTATTTGGATGTCGAGCAATAACATCTAAAGTATTAACTCCGATTGTACCTGTCGCCCCAAGTATGCTTATGTTTTTTATATTAGCCACTTATACAATTCCACCTAACATTACACCCGCCGTAAAAAAGGGCAAGGCAGCGAGTTGAGCATCAATACGATCAAGAATCCCACCATGACCGGGCAGAATAGTTCCGCTATCTTTTTGATTAGCCTCACGTTTAATCAAACTCTCAAATAAATCGCCTGCAATTGATAAAGTAGCCGTTACCACAGAAAGTAGTACAAAGAAAATCCCATCCGCTAAGCTTAGTCCAAAATAGATTGCCCCTATGATTGCCCACAGTGTCGCACCTAACATGGCTCCCATCATACCTTCCATTGTTTTACCGGGACTCAAGTTTGGAGCTAGCTTATTCACACCAAAACGCTTGCCAGCAAAATATGCAGAGCTATCTGCCGCAGCCACTAATAAAATAAGATACAACAACATGGATGAATTTTTGTCATGCAAAATAACCAAGGCTAGCCAAGCGATAAGCAAAACAGGGAAAGCAATAAAACGTAACAACCATTTATTATTCTGGTAAATCAACACACCTTGATGATACGTCATTAATAAGTAGATAATTCCGCCCCACACGATAAGACTCACGATAGACAACACTGGCCAAAAAGCACCTCGAGACAAGTAAATTCCCAAAGCAAACAGGAGCAGTGCGACGATAAACAACATAGGTTGCGTGATGTCTGGCTGTTTTAACCCCGTTAGCTCAGCCCATTCCCATCCACCAATACCAAGCACAATACCTGCGGCAAGCACCGCAAAAGCTGTGTTAGGTACAAAGAGCACGCCCAATACGACAAGGATAACTAATATAATCCCTGTGATAAGTCGCTGTTTAAGCATTTTGGGCTTCTCCTTCTAGGTTAGTGGCAAGCACTTGTTCGCCG
>JALVRY010000347.1 GCA_027024625.1 Thiotrichaceae bacterium | reverse complement strand
GTATTTGAATTATTGCCATTTCTAAGTGACAGTACCCTGATACTAACGGTTAAATGTATGTTTGGGCAATGGCTGAGTTGTAAGCTCAGCTATGCTCATACCTCCTTTTGACTTTGATCTATGTTTTATTATTTTTCTCACCTATATTTATCTGCATGTATCTATGGTTAAATAAATAAAAACTAAATACCTAATACCAAGGCTCCACATGTACAGTGATAAAGAATACGCAGAACGCCCCAATAAAACCAAACTGAAAGAACTCAAAAAGCAGCATCATAATTTAGGCAAGCAATTGGTTGAAATGCCTGCGAGTAAATTTGATCAGATTCCAATGTCGGATCGGATGCGGGGAGCGATTCTTGAGGCTAAGCGGTTTCAGAAAGGGGCGTTGAAGCGTCAATTAAAATACATCTCTGGTTTAATGGAAGGGGAAGATATTGATGCTATTTTATTGGAGATTAAACGTCAAAATCTGCCAGATAAGCAAGAAAATGAAGCATTTCATCAGCTAGAACAATGGCGTGATGGCTTAATTGCGGGTGATAATTCAGTGATGGATGCGATTATTAATCAATTTCCTAATGTAGATCGTCAGCATCTTCGCCAATTAGTGCGGAATGCAGCAAAAGAGACAAAACTAAATAAGCCCCCCAAGTCTGCTCGTGCTTTGTTTCAATACCTAAAACAATTACAAGAATCTTTTTAGGGCTGTAGTGGTTTCATTTTATTTTTAATCCTGTACCCTTCTTTTCATGAATAATAACGATAACACCCAATATCCTTTGGTTAACCGATTTCGTAGTTTTCTGCCGATTGTAGTAGATGTAGAAACAGGTGGGTTTAACCATGAAACCGATGCTTTGCTGGAAGTCTCTGCGGTTATTTTGTGCGGCGATGAAAAGCACGAGCTAAGACGTAAAAAAACTTATACATGGCATATAAACCCTTTTGAGGGTGCAAACTTAGAACCTGCCTCTTTAGAGATAACAGGGATTGACCCTTTTCAGCCATTCCGCCAACAAATTGCAGTTGATGAAAAGCAAGCAATTGATGAGCTGTTCAAAGTGGTTCGTAAAGAAGTGAAGCTAAATAAATGCACCAAGGCGATTCTTGTCGGTCATAACGCGGCATTTGACTTGAACTTCCTAAATGCAGCGGTGGCACGTGTAAAGCATAAACGTAACCCATTTCATCCGTTTAGTACACTGGATACCGTAACCTTATCGGCATTGGCATACGGGCAAACGGTATTAGCCCGTGCAGTAAAAGCAGCAGGCATTAGTTGGGATAGCGCACAAGCCCACTCTGCTACCTACGATGCAGAAAAAACGGCTGATCTATTCTGCAAAGTTATGAATGATTGGCAATTATTTGATAGTGCTTTTAAGGCAATGGGCGAATAATTAGACTTTTACGAAAATTTTTTCACCCTCAAGTATAACTTCATAAGTGTTCAAAGGAATTTCCCCAGGTTCTTCCTTTGGTTCACCTGTTATTACGCTAAATTTTGCCCCGTGCAGTGAGCACTGCACTAAATCCCCTTTCATGCAGCCTAAATATAGAGATGAGTCTTCGTGGGTACACATATCATCTACCGCGTAAAAATCACCATCGACATTGCAAATTAGGATTCCTTTACCTTTTGCTTCGATGCGTTTCATTTTTCCTAGCTTGATTTCGTTGCTGTTTCCCGCTTCAATTAGCTCTTTTGGCATGGTGATTCTCAGTGAGTATTTGGATTGTTGGATGTGGCGATATTGGTCGCCGAGTGGCGAGTTTATATCAAAAAGACGCTGTGGATACCAGAGGCCTAGTCCGAACTAAGGAATCTGTTGCATTGTGTGAACGTGTTGGTGTAGTTGCTCAGATTTATGATCTTGATACACAACAAGATCTAGATATTACTCAATTTCAAGGTGCTAAAATCTTCTATTTTGCTCCTCCGCCTAGAACGGGAATTGAAGATACTCGATTGCATCGTTTTCTTAAAATGATCAAAAATTCTCCTGCCAAAATTGTATTGATTAGTACAACGGGAGTTTATGGCGATAGCCAAGGTGAATGGATTGATGAAAGCTTTGCACTAGCGCCTGTAGCAGATCGAGCAAAGCGTCGTTTAAGTGCAGAGACTGCTTTAAAGGCTTGGGCTAAGGAATATCAAAAAGACAGTGTTATCTTGCGTGTGCCGGGTATTTATGCAAAAGATCGTCTGCCCTTGCAACGTCTGAAAAAAGGCTTGCCTGTGGTAAAAGAAGCGGAAGCAGGATGGACGAACCGAATTCATGCCGATGATTTGGCTCAGGTTTGTAAAGTGGCGATGGATAGAGATGTCAAAAGTAGTATTTACAATGTAACGGATGGCGCACCTAGTACAATGACAGCTTACTTTAATCAAGTTGCCGATGCTGTCGGTTTGCCTCGTCCACCACAAATCACAATGGATGAAGCCGTTAAAACACTCAGTGCTGGGATGGTGTCTTATCTAAAAGAATCACGACGTATTAGTAATCAAAAAATGCTGAAAGAATTGGGTGTGATACTGCAATATCCTGATCTAAAGGTGGGTTTGAAAATATAACTATAAAAAAAGGGAGCAAATAAACTTGCTCCCTTTTTTATTAAAATCTAGGTAAATAAATAATTACCCAAATTCACTTTTTAGATCAATGGAATAATCAATAATGCAACAATATTGATGATTTTGATCAATGGGTTAATCGCAGGACCGGCTGTATCTTTGTATGGGTCGCCTACGGTGTCGCCTGTTACTGCGGCTTTGTGAGCCTCAGAACCTTTACCGCCATGATAACCATCTTCGATATATTTCTTCGCGTTATCCCACGCACCACCACCTGTGGTCATTGAGATTGCTACGAATAGACCTGTGATAATTGAGCCAAGTAATACGCCACCAAGCGCTTGAGCACCTAAGAACCAACCAACAGCCAGTGGGATTAAAATAGGCAATAATGACGGAACAATCATTTCTTTGATTGCCGCTTTGGTTAGCATGTCAACAGCTTTGGAGTAATCAGGCTTCTGTGTGTGATCCATAATGCCTGGCATTTCTTTAAATTGACGACGTACTTCGATAACAACTGAGCTAGCGGCACGACCAACAGCTTCCATCGCCATTGCACCAAACAAAAATGGGATCATACCACCGATAAGCAAACCGATAATGACCATATGATTTGATAGGTCAAAAGTAGTTTCTGCACCTGTTTGTAAGTGCAAGCCATGGGTAAAGTCAGCAAAAAGTACCAAAGCAGCTAATGCAGCAGAACCGATAGCATAGCCTTTGGTGACAGCTTTGGTTGTGTTTCCTACAGCATCAAGTGCGTCAGTGGTATTACGAATATCTTCAGGTAAGTCTGCCATTTCAGCAATACCGCCAGCGTTATCAGTAATTGGACCAAATGCATCCATTGCTACGATGATACCTGTCATAGATAGCATGGAAGTTGCGGCAATTGCGATACCGTATAGACCTGCAAGTGCATGACCAGCCCAGATGCCAAAACAAATAACCAAAAGTGGTGCTGCAGTTGATTTCATCGACACGCCTAAACCTGCGATAACATTCGTTCCATGACCTGTTGTTGAAGCTTCTGCAATGTGTTTTACGGGTTTAAATGAGGTTGATGTGTAGTAGTCGGTAATGACAACAAGCAGTGCAGTGACTAATAGGCCGACTAATGACGCACCCCATAGAGCCGATGCAGATGCCTGTCCGTTATCTGCCATTAACCAAGTAGTAACAGGGTAGAAGAATGCTCCTGCGA
>JALVRY010000346.1 GCA_027024625.1 Thiotrichaceae bacterium | reverse complement strand
ATTGGCAAGTAATACAGCATACGATGCTTCTGCCTTAGTTGATGAAAATGAAGAAATTCAAGTCACTGCGGGCACTTTCTTATCCAACACTCAAGAAATAGCCGACTTAATTGTTGGCGTTTTTGATGGGAAGCCTGTGTATTTAAGTGATGTTGCCGATATAAAAAAAGGCTCTGATACACCGGAAACCTATGTCACATTTGGCACAGGCGCTGCCGCCGAGCATAAACATCTAGAAACTGGCATTCGCTCACCTGCAGTCACAATCGCTATTGCCAAACAACCCAATACTAATGCTGTTGCCGTTGCTAATAATGTCATTAATCGCTTTGAGCAATTACGCGGCACCTTTGTACCAGAAGGTGTAGAAGTTACCGTTACAAGAAACTACGGAGCAACAGCAAAGGCAAAATCTGACAAGCTTATTCATAAACTCATTATTGAAACCATTGCTGTTTCTTTATTAATTTGGTTAGCCCTAGGCTGGCGTGAAGCCATCATCGTTGGAGCCGCCGTCGTTATCACACTCGCGATCACCTTATTCGCATCATGGGCTTATGGTTTTACGCTAAATCGTGTTTCATTATTCGCTTTGATTTTCTCCATTGGCATATTAGTCGATGATGCCATCGTAGTGGTCGAAAATATCCACCGTCATATGCAGCAAGGTGGTAAAAAGCTAACCGAGATTATCCCTTTGGCTGTCGATGAAGTAGGAGGACCAACAATACTCGCCACTTTCACCGTAATCGCAGCCCTACTCCCAATGGCATTTGTCTCTGGGTTAATGGGACCTTATATGAGCCCTATCCCAATCAATGCTAGTATGGGTATGTTAATTTCCTTGGCTGTTGCTTATGTAGTTACACCATGGATGACGAATAAAATGCTAAGTAAAGTGAATTTTAGCCATCATTCAGAAGATTCTGGTGACAATAAGCTGAAAGTATTTTTTAGCAAAATCATGTCTCCATTCTTAAATGAAGAAAGAGGGAAACGAAATAGAAACCTACTCTTTAGTAGTATTCTTGTTTTAATACTTTTAGCCGTATCACTCACGGGAATCAAGCTGGTTGTTTTAAAAATGCTTCCGTTTGATAACAAAGGCGAAATACAAGTCGTACTGGATATGCCTGAAGGAACAACACTTGAGCAAACCTCACGTGTTTTAAATGAGTTATCTGAACATTTGGAAACAGTACCTGAAGTCACTGATTTTCAAATTTACGCAGGTACTGCAGCTCCTATTAACTTCAATGGTTTAGTACGTCAGTACTATTTACGTAAAGGTTCAAATGTCGGCGATATTTTAATTAACCTAACGGACAAACATGCCCGTGAACGAAAAAGTCACGATATTGCATTATCTATTCGTGAACCACTTCAGCTAATTGGCAAAAAGTATAATGCCAATGTGAAAATTGTCGAAGTTCCACCTGGCCCACCCGTACAAGCGCCTATTGTCGCTGAAATCTACGGCTTGGATTATGATGGTCAAATTGATGTCGCTAAAAAACATAAAACGGTATTTACTGAAACTCAGGACATTGTCGATATCGATGACAGCATTGAAGCGCCACAAAAACGATTAGTCATTAAAGTAGACAGACAAAAAGCCGCTTTGCTGGGTGTATCACAAAGCAGTATAACCTCTGCAATCAATACCGCTCTACAAGGTGAAGATGCAGTGTATTTACACGAAAGAGGGTTAAAGTATGCTGTTCCTATCCGTGTGGAATTACCAACTGCAGATAAAGATAGCGTGCAATCTATCCTTAATATAAAAATTCGCAGTCGTAGCAATAAGCTGATTAGTCTTTCTGAATTGGTAAACGTGAAGCACAGCACGCGTGAACATTCCATTTACCATAAAGACTTATTGCCCGTTGTTTATGTAACAGGTGATATGGCAGGTAAAACGGATAGCCCCTTATACGGCATGTTTGAAATATCTGAAAAAATCAAGAATTTACCACTTTCTGTTTATGGAAGAACCATTGAACAATTCTTCGTCAGCCAACCCGATGATCCTTATTTTTACAGCTTAAAATGGGATGGCGAGTGGCAAATCACATATGAAACTTTCCGCGACATGGGTATTGCCTATGGTGTCGGTATGATCATGATTTTCTTATTAATCGTGGCTCAATTTAAATCCTACGCTGTACCATTAGTTATCATGGCTCCCATTCCACTGACTATTATCGGTGTCATGCCAGGACATGCTCTATTAGGTGCTCAGTTTACAGCGACATCAATGATCGGCATGATTGCCCTTGCGGGAATTATTGTGCGTAACTCTATTCTATTGGTAGATTTTATTAATGAACAAATACGTTCAGGTATAGAGCTAAAAGATGCGGTAGTCAATGCAAGTGCAGCAAGAGCCAAACCTATCATCCTCACAGGAATTGCCGCGATGGTTGGTGCTTTCTTTATTATTGATGATCCAATCTTTGGCGGTTTAGCTATTTCGCTAATATTCGGTATCTTGGTATCAACATTGTTAACGCTCATATTGATACCATTGCTTTACTTTATCTATGCACGAAATCGCTTAGATACTATTATTGCTAAAGCATAGTGTGACCATCGTAGGGAGTTTCTTTTCTATTGAAACTCCCTACTTAAATTTTCGATAAAATGCTTTATTAGCTATCGCAAGCATTGCTTTATCGCCAGAGCTATCTCCATAGACATAAATTTCGGAATACTTAGATAGTTGATAATGTCGCTTAATTCGATTAACCTTTTCCGCCCCATGACAGTTTTTTGTTAAGAAATTGCCTGTTAATTTCCCCTCCTGAACTTCTAACATTGTTGCGATTAAATCGACACCATGTTTATGACACCATTTTTCCAACCATGATTCCATAGACGCAGAAACAACCGCTACGGTGTGGCCTTGTTGTTTATGCCACTCAAGTTTTTCCATTGCCTCAGGACGAAGAATATTTTCTATTTGATTAAGTGAATAGCTATCTGCCAAATTTTGAAATTGCTCATAATCCCACCCTTTAAAGAAATAACTCAGTAACGCTTGTTTCGCATCATTATTTGGAATTTGTCTCAGTACATAAGCGATGAGTATAGGGCTAAGTTTAGCTAAGCCAATATAGTAAGCAGGTTTACCCACACAATATTGAATAAAATCAGCCAAGCTATCTTTAGTTGTTAATGTTCCATCAAAATCAAAGAGTGCTAATTTCATAGGGCATATTTTTCTTTGAATCTAGATTGTGCAGAAGGCAAATGCCCAGACAGTATATTCACAATCATACATAGATGATCCAAATGAAAGAAGTAATCCAAGCTAATATAATGACCTGCATAGAACGATCTTTTAATACAACCAAGCTTGGAGAACCACTGTTTTTTTCTACTAATGTGATTTGTAGATATCGTAATATACCTAAAATAACGAATAAAGCCGTCAAATAAAGATATTCGCTGTGCATCCTCTGCACGACTGTAAGTGATGTGGTGTAGAGAATATATGCCACAACCACGACTGATGCCATTATCGTCATCGCACCATCAATTAATTGTAAATTATATCCATCAACGACCTTTCTCATTTTTTTCCCTGTATCTAAAAAAATGACCACATCATCTCGCCGCTTTGCCAAAGCAATAAACATCGCCAACAGAAATGTTGTTATAACGATCCACATGGAGAGAGATGTACCAGTGGTAGCAGCTCCAACAAAAAGTCGAAGTACAAAGCCGATAGAAATAATCGTTACATCAATAATCGCAATATGCTTTAACTGCAAACTGTAAGCTACATTTAGAATAATGTAGATAAATACAATAGCAACCGCCTGCCATGAAAGTGATGCCATTGCTGACAAGCCCACTAAAAGTAGTATGACCATCAAAAAGATTGCAAACTTTGTAGAGACTGTACCCGCAGCTAAAGGGCGGTTCTTTTTCTTAGGGTGTAAACGATCATCTTCAATATCCTGATAATCATTTAAAATATAGATAGCACTAGCTGAAAGTGAAAATGCAGCAAAAGCCAATATAGCATTGCCTAACAACTCAATATTAGTAATTTGCCCAGCAAAGAAAAGTGGCATGAAGATAAATAAGTTCTTCACATATTGATGTGGGCGAATGAGTTTGAGAATATGTTTCATATATCTTTAAAAGCATTCATCAAGCGATTATAGAATTTATTCTATCTTGAACCTGAATCCGTGACTAAATTAAATCCTCTTTCAACTCACCATCGATCAGCAAATAGGATTTATCCATTTTCTTCGCTAATTCCAAATCATGTGTGACGACAACAAATGCTGTTCCCATTTCTGTATTAAGCTCTTGCATCAGATCAAAAATACGATTTGCTGTTTTATGATCTAAATTTCCTGTTGGCTCATCTGCCAATACTGCTTTTGGGTGCGTCACCAAGGCTCTCGCTATTGCAGCTCGTTGTCTTTCACCGCCTGATAATTGCCCAGGTTTATGATCAATTCGCTGAGATAAACCGACTTTATCTAGCATGGCTATCGCTAGTTCTGTTGCTTCTTTTACGTTGTATTTACCAATCAATAAAGGCATTGCAACATTTTCTAATGCAGTGAATTCAGGTAATAAGTGATGAAATTGATAAATAAAACCCAGTGATTCATTACGCAATAAACCACGCTTTGCATCATTTAGTTCACTGATATCCTTGCCCATAATTGATACACGACCAGAGCTGGGCAAGTCTAAACTACCGAGTAGATGTAACAAGGTACTTTTACCGCTACCTGATGATCCAACAATTGCAATTTTATCACCTTTGTTGATTTCAAGGTTTATGCCCTTTAATACATCGACATCTAAACTACCTTCCGTGTAGCGTTTACATAAATCACGACATTCAATAATGATTTCTTGATGATTATTCATAACGTAGTGCTTCCGCTGGCTGTACTTTTGATGCTTTCCATGCAGGATAAAGTGTGGCAAGAATAGCTAATATGAGTGCCGTAGCTGCAATAAAGATAATATCGCCCATATTGATATTGGCAACTACAGTACTGATACCATAGATTTTTGGATCAATAAAATGATGGTTAAATACTTTCTCTATCACAGGGACGATATTTTCAATATTAGCAGCAAGCAAAACACCTAAACCTGTCCCTATTGATGTGCCGACTAAACCAATAATTGTACCTTGCACCATGAATACGCCCATTACCCGCCTTGGTGTTAAACCCAAGGTTCTTAATATCGCAATATCAGCTTGTTTATCATGAACAATCATTGATAGGGTAGAAAGTAAGTTAAATACGGCAACCAAAACAATCATCAATAAAATTAAAAATAGCATGGTTTTTTGCATTTTAATTGCAGTGAATTCATTAACGTATTCTTGCGTCCAATCGCTAATCCAATATTCTGTATCGCTATTATCATAAATAAAATAAGCAATATCGCGTGATTTATAAGGGTCATCTAGCTTAATACGCAAACCTGTAACAGCATCACCCATATCAAACATTTCTGTGGCATCTTTAATATTGGCATACGCATAAGAAACATCATATTGTTGCATATCAACCTTAAATAAACCGACAACAGTAAATTGTTTTAACTCGGGCAAGCTCTGTTCACCTGCTTCTCGATTAGAAATAGGATTCAAGGCTACAATCTTATCACCAAGCTCAACTTGTAAGTTTTTTGCTAAAGTCTCGCCTAAAATAATCCCATGCTTACCTACTTTAAGATCATCAAAACTCCCTTTGGTTAAATGATCTGTAACATAGCTGACTTGCTTTTCAAGCTCAGGATCAATTCCATATAAGCTCACACCATTTGCTACGTCGCCTTTACTCAACATCAGTTGCTCATGAATATATGGTGCAACACCTTGAATATCTGGGAAAATTTCTATCTTTTCTTTCTCTTTTTTCCAGTCGTAAAGCTTACTATCTTCAGTTGATATGGTTATGTGGGGAATCATACTGAGGATGCGATCACGCATAGCATGTTCAAAGCCATTCATAACTGATAGCACAACGATCAATACTATGACACCCAATGAGATTCCAATAATAGAGGCCAAAGAAATAAATGACACCATGCGATTATTCTTTTGGGCTTGTGTATAACGTAGACCGATAGATAACTCTAAAAAGCGGCTTAATCGATTAGTCATAACGCAATGCCTCGACTGGCTCAATAGCAGCCGCACGAATTGATGCTGGTATTGTTGCTAAAATAGACAAGGCAATAGACCCTAAAGTAATAACCCAAACATTAGAGGCACGTAAGTCTGAAGGAACATGCGAAATATAAAAAAGATCAGGTGGAAAAATCCTAAAACCAAAGAAATCTTCGATACTAGGAAGCAGTGTTTCTAAGTTTAATGCTAGTGTTACCCCCAGTAGTACACCCAATAATGTTCCTACAATCCCTAAGAAACTGCCTTGGATAATAAAGATATTGCGTATTGTTTTGGGCGACATGCCTAATGTTCTTAATATGGCAATATCTGCCCGCTTATCGGCAACTAACATAATCAGTGCTGCTAGCATATAAAAAGAAGCAATCAATACAATAAAAAATAGAATAATAAACATAGCGATATGTTCCATATTGATCGCAGAGAAAAATACCTTATTTGCTTCTGCCCAATCGGTTGCTTTAAAGCTTTTACCCATTTCTTGATTAAGCTTATAGGCGAAGTTAGGAGCATCAAATAAATCATCAAGTTTTAAGCGTATGCCAGTGACTTCTTTATGTGTTTTTAATAAACGAGCGGCATCTTCGATATGAATAAATGCTGTAGCACTATCGTAATCTTTCATTCCTTTTCGATATAAGGCGACTACAGTAAAACGCTTCATTCTTGGCAATAAACCAGCAGGTGTGATCTGAATTTGAGGTGTGATTAACGTAATTTTATCCCCTGGATACACATTGAGCTTACCCGCTAACTCAACACCAATAGCGATACCATAGCCTCGCGAGGTGAGATCATCAAAAGAGCCATACTCCATATACTCATTCACATCGCTCACCTGACTTTGATACTCAGGTGAAATCCCATGCAATAGCACGCCATGTGCTGCGGTATCTGAAGTAATCATAATCTGACTTTCGATGTATGGGGCTGCACCGATAACATGCGGTTTCTTAGCTAAGGTATCGCGGTATTTTTGCCAATTAGGTAATAAGCCGTCCGTCTCTGAAACCGTGACATGGGCGATCATGCCCAATATTCTTGTTCGCAGTTCTTTTTCAAAGCCATTCATAATAGAAAGAATAGTAATAAGAACCAATACACCGATCATCGTCCCCAGAACAGCAGCTAATGAGACGTGTGAAATACGTTGGCTTTTTCGCTTATGTGCATAGCGAAGACCGATGAAAATATCTAATGGTTTAAACATGGGAACGCATTAAAACACAGTGTGGAAATGATAGAAACCTGTTTACTGTGAGACCGATAAACTGTTGCATAAAATTTACTGATAGTTACATATTGTATTATGTAGTGAGGAAAGCCCTATGAAAGTTCATTTATTATTAATTGCCAGCTTCTTTATTTTTTCTCATATAGCACAGGCAGATATTATATCACTAGCTCCCCAAGCTAAAGTAGTCAAATCTCAACTTATTCCTAGCCGTGGATTAAGTATGAAAATGGTACGCAAAAAATGGGGGAAACCGCTTCGTATACACAGGTCAAAAGGCCCTGTAAAACATAAATGGCCACGTATTACCCGCTGGGATTACCCTCATTATTCCATCTATTTTGAACGGCATACTGTATTGCATACCGTTGTGCATTCTAATAAAAGGTAGTTAGTAGCCCCTATAATCTGAGTTTCTTTTGTGAATATCTGAATTGATAGGACATAAAATAAAATTATCAGCACAATAATTGCGTAGCTTAAAGTACCTCAGCACCATAGGATTCCATTGTAATGAAAGCTCTAACTTTTTTTATACTAAGCTGTGCACTACCGATAACGGCAGTAGCAGATAATGCTAAAAAAGAAACACAACAGCAAATTGTGCAAAGTGCTATTTCACAGATAGAGGCTAATCTATCTGCTGAAAACTTTGATCAGTTTATTGCAAAAAAATATCGCTCAACTCATCGCTTTTTAACACATCTATCTAGGAAGCAACAAAAGGAAGTGTATGAGTACTATAAAAAAGAATCCGATTTTGGTGCAATACGACATAAAATTTTTGAATTATTTTTTGCCATTTCTTAGATTGAATATCTAACCTCAACAAATGGCATAACTTTACGATCTTTTCATATTCCTGAATCCGTGACTTCACTACGGCAGATAGCACAAGCTATTGATTCCACAGCGGTTTAAAAAATGCCCGCTTAACCTACGGGTGAAGCTAAGATTTTTTAAAATCCACTGTAAAACCAATATCTTGCACTCTCTTATCCGCATTGAAGTCACGGATTCAGGATATTAGCAAAAAAAATAACCGTCGAATGCACCGCGTATGGATAGATATAACTTAGTATAAGCTATTGATTATGCTAAGTTATACAATATTATACTGCTACTCTGGTCGCATGTGCGGGAATAAAATCACATCACGGATGGATGGCGCATCGGTAAATAGCATCACTAAACGATCAATCCCAATGCCCTCACCTGCAGTTGGTGGTAAACCGTATTCTAATGCACGTACATAGTCATGATCATAGTGCATGGCCTCAGCATCACCTGCATCTTTTTCATCAACTTGTTTTTTGAAACGTTCCGCTTGGTCTTCTGCATCATTTAACTCTGAGAAGCCATTACCAATTTCACGTCCACCGATGAAGAACTCAAAACGGTCAGTTACAAATGGGTTTTCATCATTACGTCTTGCCAGTGGTGATACTTCCGCAGGATAAGCAGTGATGAAGGTAGGTTGCATTAAGTTACTTTCGACTGTTTTTTCAAAAATTTCGATCTGTATTTTGCCTAGCCCCCAATAATCTTGCATTGGGATTCCTAAGTTTTCAGCTATCTTTTTAGCAGAATCAAAATCATTGAGATCGTCTTCTTTCAAGTCTGGATTGAAATGTAAAATTGACTCCAACACTGTCATTCTGGCAAAAGGTTTGGAGAAATCAAAGGTATCTCCTTGATAAGTAATTTCTGATTTACCCATCACATCGTTGGCAATACCTTTAAATAATTCTTCTGTCATATCCATCAAGTCTTCATAAGTGGCATAGGCTTGATAGAATTCAATCATAGTAAATTCTGGATTATGGCGTGTTGAAAGCCCTTCATTTCGGAAATTGCGATTAATTTCAAAAACACGCTCAAAGCCACCCACCACTAGACGTTTAAGGTAAAGCTCTGGGGCAATCCTTAGGTACATATCAATATCTAAGGCATTATGATGTGTCTCAAATGGGCGAGCCGTTGCGCCACCAGGAATGGCTTGTAGCATTGGGGTTTCAACTTCCATGAAGTCGCGTCGAATAAAGTAATCACGAATATAATTCACAATCATCGAACGCACCATAAAGGCTTGGCGTGACTCATCACTCATGATCAAGTCAATATAACGCTGACGATAACGCTGCTCCTGATCTGTTAAACCGTGAAATTTTTCAGGCAATGGACGTAAAGACTTTGTTAGCAATTGCAGTTTGTCTACCTTGACAGATAATTCACCTTTTTGCGTCTTAAATAGCACACCTTCTGCACCCAAAATATCACCAATATCAGTATCTTTGAATTCGGCATAAGCTTCTTCGCCTAGTGCATTTTTTTGTACATAAAGCTGAATACGTCCACTCATATCCGACAATGTTGCAAAACTTGCCTTACCCATGACACGTTTCAACATCATTCTACCCGCAACAGAAACACGGATTTCATTCTCTTCAAACCATAGTTTATCGTATTCTGAATACTCTACCTGCAAAGCATAGGCATAATTTTTACGTTTAAAATTATTTGGAAATGCCACGCCTTTTTCACGAATTGCCGCTAACTTATCACGTCGTTGTGCAACTAAGATATTCTCATCTTGCTGGGTATTTTGTTCTGTCATTTTTATTACTACTGTTACTGTTTAGTTCTATAGCCCACTTTTTAGGCTGGCTTCAATAAATTGATCAAGCGATCCATCTAGCACCGCTTGCGTATTTCCTGTTTCAACACCTGTGCGTAAATCTTTAATTCGGGAGGAGTCTAATACATAAGAACGAATTTGGCTTCCCCAACCAATATCTGATTTTCCTGCTTCCAGAGCTTGTTGATCCAACATTTTTTGCTGCATTTCTAACTCATACAATTTTGCCTTGAGTTGTTTCATAGCGGCAGCTTTATTTTTATGTTGAGAACGATCATTCTGACATTGCACAACAGTATTCGTGGGCAAATGAGTGATACGCACAGCCGATTCTGTTTTATTTACATGCTGCCCCCCTGCTCCCGATGCTCGATACACATCAATGCGGAGATCAGCGGGGTTAATATCAATCTCAATCGAGTCATCCACTTCAGGGGAAACAAATACCGCAGCAAAAGAGGTATGGCGACGGCTACTTGAATCGAAGGGTGATTTCCTCACTAAGCGATGCACACCTGTTTCTGTGCGAAGCCAACCGAAAGCATAATCCCCCTGAAAACTAATTGTTGCCGACTTAATACCTGCAACATCCCCAGGGGAGACTTCAAGTAATTCTGTTTTAAAGCCTTTTTGCTCACCCCAGCGTAGATACATTCGTAAAATCATTTCTGCCCAATCTTGGGCTTCAGTTCCACCAGACCCAGATTGAATATCGAGAAAGGCATTATTTGCGTCCATTTTGCCAGAGAACATACGGCGGAATTCTAACTTATTCACTTCGTCTTCTGCGGCATTGAGGTCATCAACCACGGCATCTACCGTTTCTTGATCATTTTCTGCTTCTGCCATTTCCAGCAAATCTTTAGCATCTGCCAAACTAGCATCCAAACTATCAATTACTAGAACAATATCTTCTAATATGACTTTTTCCTTACCTAAGCGTTGAGCATTCTCTGGATCATTCCAAACTTCAGAATCTGCAAGCTCTAGATTAACTTCTTCAAGTTGTTCTTTCTTTTCGGCATAGTCAAAGATACCCCCTAAGAGCATCAACTCGGCTCATTAAGTCAGAAATTTGAGTGTAGTGGGGATTTAATTCCATGAATTCCAGTCAGCTATCTACAAAGGCAGGAATAATACAAC
>JALVRY010000345.1 GCA_027024625.1 Thiotrichaceae bacterium | reverse complement strand
GTCATATCCAAGAAAAACTTCAAAATATGTTTAAGTCTGGATATTTAGATATTTTGTTAATGAAGAATTAAAATCACTAAGAATTTTTGTGGCTCATTCTACTGAGTGTATTTGGTATCGGCTGTAATCTGAATTTAAGGCTTTTAGCTAAGAAAATACAGAGTGTTTTTTTGAACGAATTTAAATTGAGAATTAGTGACAAACCACAACATCAGTTGTAATTCATTGTTACTTTCTGTATATAAACCAAACACAGATTATTAGGGCAATCTACATGTTTAGGGCTATATTTTTTTTATCGTTAGTTTGGGCGATAACTTCTTGTACGGACGATTCTTCAGAGCAACATTCTGATTATGCGGATACAGCTAAACTAGCGGATAGCGTTAAGCAGGCAGAAATGTTTAATCGTGTGCCAAGATTAAAAGAGTATTGGCAACGTGTAAAAGCATCTTTAGCGGAAGAAGTCAGTGTTTTGCAGCTAGAAAATCTGAATGATAAGGCTAGCTTAGCCCAACAAATAGCACTTAAATCTCCACAATTTACCCAGTTTACCAAGCACCCTAAGACTAAACAGCCCTTACGCAATGAAATCATGACAATACGACCAGTGTTGCCCGAGGATTTCACAGGTGAGATGGGACGGTGCTCAGAGACCCAATGTTATCGTGTGGAGATGTATAACTACTTTTACAATAATTCTACAATAGCTTTTGTAGATATTAATAATAAAAAAGTGTTGGGAATTACACGCCTAAGCCATGCTCAGCCAGACTTAAATAAACCGCTTATCGATCTTGCTAAGCAAATTGCCAATACGGCGCCTGAGGTTCAAGAAGCTTTGGGAACTAATCGTAAATTACCTGATCCTGTAATGGCTCCTATTAAAACCGCTTTGAAAAATAGTCGCTGCGAGCGTTCACATCACTTATGCGTTGCCCCCACTTTTTTACTTGATGATAAAGCCTTATGGGCAATTGTTGACTTAACGGATGGAAAGCTTGTTGGTACACGTTGGACAGAACTTGGTACAAGTGGTCCTCCCATCGTAGTGAGTGAACGTAGTATTGAAAATGAGTATGTTTTTTACAACTACTGTGAGCATGAGCATAATTTGGTCAAGGGTGATTGGTCGATGGATTATGTGATAACAGGGTCAGATGGCTTACAAATCACTAAAGTTAAATACAAAGGCAGACAAGTCATTCGTAATGCAAAACTGTTAGATTGGCATGTAAGCTACTCTAGTCGAGAAGGCTTTGGCTACAGCGATGCCACAGGTTGCCCTTTATTTAGTTCAGCAGTTGTGATTGCATACAATGCTCCACAAACCGAAGCGATAGTAGAAAATGGCAAAGACATCGGTTTTGCATTAATACAAGACTTTCGACAACCCCCTTGGCCTACGCCATGTAACTATCGCTATGTGCAACGCTATGAATTTTACAATGATGGTCGTTTTCGTGTGGCTGCTGCGGATTACGGTAGAGGTTGCGGCACAGATGGAACGTATCGACCAGTCATTCGTATCGATGTTGATGCAGAAGGTGCAGATCAAACAGAAACTTTAGCAGAATGGAAATCTGGAGGATGGCAAGCTTGGGATAAGGAAGGCTGGCGTTTACAAGATAATGCTGAATTTACTGATGCAGGCTATCAATATCGTTTGATGGGTAAAAATGGTAAGGGCTTTTATATTGAGCCAGGAAGAGGGCAGTTTGGTGATGGTGGACGTGGAGACCATGCCTTTACTTATGCAACGGTGTATCACAAAGATAAAGATGAGGGTGAGCAAGGTACAGTAACCATTGGTTCTTGTTGTAATGCGGATCATCGTCAAGGGCCAGAAAAATTTCAAGAACCGGCAGAATCATTGCAGGATAAGAATCTTGTATTTTGGTATGTGCCACAGCTAAAAAATAATGGTGATAAAGGGAGCGAATATTGCTGGGCAGACACGCAAGTAGAAAACGGCCTACCAAAAATCAAAGTTTGGCCATGTTATGCGGGGCCCATGTTTGTACCGATTAATGGGGAAAATAATGGAAACTAAGCACAGCGTATTTCGTAATATAGTTGCCAATATCGGTACTTACTTATGCTTATGGCAAAATCGATTTTTTTATTTGCTACCTCTTTTTCTTCTTTCTGCCTGCCAAGCTGATAAGCCCAAATTAGGTAATTTTCCTACTGGCGTTGTTGATACTTGTCGTGCTTATCCTGCATTTATGGCAAAAACAGGTTTAGGGCGACAGACGGCTATAGATTCCCGTCAACGTGGCTTCACAGGCTTGCGTTTGCAAGACATGCAAACAGGCAAAACATGGCAGCATGAATCATGGGATGATGCTGGGCATGTAGGAGCGTTTGAGCGTGATAGACAAGGAAATATTTATATTGCCCCAGCTCCCGAAGTGAGTTTGTTAGAAAATCCACCTGAGCTACAAAATCGAATTTATAAGATTGATTCAAAAACAGCTGAGATGCAGTTGTTTATGAAGCTACCTTGGGCAAGCCCTCCATCATCATCAAATCCTTTTGGGGTGTTAGGCTTAGCCTATGATTGCAATACCGACAGTTTATATGTTAGCTCTGTTGCAGGTTCTGGGATGAAACAGGAGCTAGGGCGGATTTATCAAATTGATGTGCAAAAAAAGAAGATTGTGAGTCAGCTAGATTCAGTTGATGCGATAGGAGTGAGTGTTTTTAATACAAAAAAAGATAAACGCTTATATTATGGTTCTGCTCGAAGTTCGAATATATTTTCCGTTGGACTAGATGCTAATGGTAGTTTTTATAAAACAGAACCCCGTTATGAATTTTCCTTGGCGACTCTGCAAGGCGGAAATTCGACCATTGCAAAAAAAATCCGTATTAAAGAAAAAGCTCAAGGTATTTACACCATGACGGTTAAAGAAATG
Organism: Thiotrichaceae bacterium; assembly: GCA_027024625.1. GTDB lineage: Bacteria > Pseudomonadota > Gammaproteobacteria > Thiotrichales > Thiotrichaceae > S015-18. The sequence goes on along the minus strand of JALVRY010000345.1, from coordinate 873 downwards.
GAATTTGGCTTCCGTTTACCCGCTGAAAATAATCCATTTACTAATAAATATATTTTTAAATATGAGAGTGATGATTCGTGGAAGTTTCTAGGAGTTCAGCCAGAATGATCCTACGATTAATTGTTACTATTAGCTTGGTAATAACTCTATCTGCCTGTAATGATGATCCTCCTCTAGACTCAGTAGCAAATTCTGTTGAGCGTGGAAAAGTTTTATTTTATCAAACACATATTGGCAAATCATTAGGCTGTATTACTTGTCATTCTTTTTCCACCGATATTAAAACAGTCGGCCCAAGTTTGTTGGGTATTGGGTTGCGGGCAGGGCTATCAAAGCCCAATATGACGGCTAAAGCCTATCTTTTTGAATCAATTACAAATCCTGATGCTCATATCGTAGTGGGGTATGAGCCAAATATTATGTATTCTGCTTATGCAAGTGAGTTAACAAAAACACAGATAGAGGACTTGATTAACTTTTTGTTAGGTCAGTGAGCGCTTGCAAATATAACTGGGCAGACTTCTTTTTATTCCAGCTCTCTTTTTGTGACTTGTTTTTCTTAGCGACTACTTTTTTTGATAATTGCTTTGCAGTATCAGATTGATTTAAGGGAAAATCATCAATGAGTTTGATGTTGTTTTGCTCACTTGATTGGATGGTGAGTGTACTAATATACTTCATCATGCTGTTCTCTCCCTATTGCTGATGTGTCTAGCGTATAAAATATAAGAAGGACTTTCGAGGAAGTATGGGGTGTAAAAAAAAGGACATATGTCCTTTTATGAATTGAACTACTGATTCTTACCTAGAAGCTTGTCCGAGAAAGATGAATAGTGCTGATGATTAATGCTAGTCCATAGAAAAGCCCCTATC
>JALVRY010000344.1 GCA_027024625.1 Thiotrichaceae bacterium | reverse complement strand
TGCTTTGTCTAAAAATCGAATGAGTGAGGAGATTTTTGGCTGGGAAAAGCAAGATAAAGTCCACTTTGGGCTGTTAGAGAAAGCCAGTGGTGGTACGTTGTATCTCTCTAATATTGCTGATTTAGATGATAACGCACAGGCAAAGTTGCTCACTGCATTAAGAGAGAAAAAATTTAAACGTGTTGGTGGTGATGAATGGTTAAATCTTAATACGGTTATTTTTACATCCTCTGATCATGATTTGAAAGATGATGTGCAAGCGGGTAAATTTAAAGCTGATTTGTATTATCAACTTAATGTTTTACCCCTAACCATTCCACCTCTGCGTGATCATCCAGAAGATATTCCTGAGCTATTGAATTTTTATGTCGATAGTCTAACTGCACAAGAAAATTTGCCTTATCGTCATTTCTCTTTGGCTACCCAGAATTTTTTACGGTCTCATGCTTGGTTAGGCAATATTCGTGAATTACGGAATCTTGTGCAACGCTTATTGATTGTAGGGACAGATTATGAGGTGGCTCAAGAAGAAGTTGAAGAGGTGCTAGGCTCTCAAGTCCCAATCTATAGTTATGGCACAAATAAAATTCCAGAACACTTATTTGATATGCCATTACGTCAAGCGCGTGAGCAGTTTGAACATGATTATCTTGTTTACCAACTTCAGCAGACCAAGGGTAATGTTAGCAAGCTAGCAGAGCGAGTAAAAATGGAGCGAACCCACCTCTACCGAAAAATGCGAGCGCTAGAAATTGATCCTAAAAACTATGGGCGTGGTTAAAATAGCTCACTAAGAGTATTGGCAATATGAAAATAATCATTCTTGGTGCAGGTCAGGTAGGGAGTTCGTTGGCAAAAAGTCTTGTTCAAGAAGAGCATGATGTCACTATCGTTGATCAAAATATGTCAGCTCTGCGAGAAATGCGAGATAAGCTGGATATTCGCACACAAGTTGGCATGGCTTCTCACCCTGCGACTCTTGAGAGTGCTGGCATTGATGACGCTGAGATGCTAATTGCAGTGACCAATAGTGATGAAATTAATATTGTCTCATGCCAGATTGCTTATAGCCTGTACCACACACCCACTAAACTTGCCCGTATTCGCTCAGCAGAATACCTTAAATATGCCGAGCTGTTTACACATGGCTCTATTCCTATTGATGTTCTGATTAGTCCTGAACAATTGGTCACTGAATATATTTTTAGCTTGATTAATTACCCAGGTGCTTTACAAGTTTTAGATTTTGCTGAAGGTCATGTCCAATTAGTTGCGGTTAAAGCCTATTATGGTGGACCATTGGTCGGGCATGAATTATGCACGCTTAAAGAACACATGCCTGAAGTTAAAACAAAGGTTGTCACAATTTTCCGTAAAGGCAAAGCAATTATTCCAAATGGTTCAACTGTTATTGATGTGGATGATGAGGTATTTTTTCTTGCTAGCCCAGAGCATATTCGTACGATTATCAGTGAGCTAAGGAAGCTGGATAAGCCATATAAACGCATAATGATTGCAGGTGGCGGTAGCATAGGGCGACGTTTAGCCGGCTTGTTAGAAGAGGCACGTTATCAAGTTAAAATTATTGAGCTAGACCAAGATAGAGCGACGTACCTTGCAGAAGTGTTGGATAAGACAATTGTATTGGAAGGTGATGCAGCAGATGAATCATTATTATTAGAGGAAAGCATTGAAAATATTGATGTTTTCTTGGCATTAACGAATGATGATGAGGCTAATATTCTTTCAGCTATGTTAGCGAAACGATTGGGTGCTCGTCGTGTTATGTCTTTGATTAATCGTACCAGTTATGTTGACTTAGTAGAAACCAGTACGATTGATTTAGCTATTTCCCCCCAGCAAGTAACAATTGGGGCGTTACTAACTCATGTAAGACGGGGCGATATTGTATCCGTTCACTCTTTACGCCGCGGTGCAGCAGAAGCGATTGAAGTTATTGCTCATGGTGACAAAAAAACGTCACGTGTTATTGGACGAAAGCTAGAGGACATAAAACTACCACCTGCGACGACGATTGGTGCCATTGTCAGAAATAAAGCAGTGATTATTGCTTCTAAAGATATTGTCGTTGAAGCAGAAGATCATATCCTTATGCTATTATCTGATAAGCGATATATTCCCGCAGTAGAAAAGCTATTTCAAGTAAGCGTTACGTTCTTATAAGACGTAAGGTTGGTACGTTAAGGTATTTATTGTGCAATTTTTTGTAATACAACGTGTCATTAGCTTACTTCTTGTCGTTTTTAGTTTTACTTTACTTCCTCCTGCTTGGGTTGGTTGGATATATGATGATCCCGGCTATATGTCTTTCATTGAAAGCTTCGCCTTCATTGTTATTATTGGCTTAGTTTTCTGGTTTCCCGTAAAGAATAGAAAAAATGAACTCCGCTTAAAAGATGGTTTTTTGATCGTTGTTTTATTTTGGCTAGTGTTAGGTTTAAGTGGAGCCATACCCTTTTATACAGCAGATTCGCTAAGCCTCTCGTTAGCAGACGCTGTTTTTGAATCTATTTCAGGTCTGACAACAACAGGGGCAACAGTTCTTGAGAGTTTAGAGTCCACGCCAAAATCTATCTTATTTTATCGGCAAGAACTTCAGTGGTTAGGTGGTATGGGAATTATTGTGCTTGCTGTTGCCATATTACCAATGTTGGGTGTGGGAGGTATGCAGCTATACCGAGCAGAGACACCAGGACCAATTAAAGACTCTAAATTAACCCCTAGAATAAAAGAAACAGCGAAATTACTTTGGTATATCTACCTAGTGTTGACTATTAGCTGTACAGTAATGTATCAAGTGGCGGGAATGCCTTGGTTTGATGCAGTATGTCATGCATTTAGTACGGTAGCCATTGGTGGCTTTTCTACACACAATAGTAGTATAGGCTATTTTAATAGCGCCTACATCGAAGCTGTGGCTGTTGTTTTTATGCTGTTAGCGGGCGTAAATTTTGGTCTGCATTTTACGGCTTGGCGTAATCTAAATCCTCGTATTTATCTTCGTGATTCTGAATTCAAAGCATATATTGCCATGCTTATTGTGCTGATTTTAATCTCAGTACCTTATCTGTATTTTTCCAGTCTTCAAGGGGAGGATCAATTAAGCTTTCTTAAAGCGTTACAAGACAGTGTGTTTCAGGTTGTTTCAATCAGTACAACAACAGGGTTTACAACGACTAACTATAGTCAATGGCCAGGCTTCTTACCTGTATTATTACTTTTTAGTAGTTTCGTTGGTGGTTGTGCGGGTTCAACAGCAGGTGGAATGAAAGTTGTACGTTTTCTATTACTGTTTAAGCAGGGAAGTCGAGAAATCTATCGCTTGATCCACCCGAGAGCGAAAATATCAATTAAAATTAACCGTAAACCTCTGCCTGAAAATGTAGTGCAAGGTGTTTGGGGTTTTTTTGCTGTTTATGTCTCTCTTTTTACGGTTTTTATGTTATTGGTTATGATGTCGGGAGAAGATCAAGAGACAGCCTTTTCTGCTGTGGCAGCGACACTGAATAACTTAGGACCAGGCTTAGGTAAAGTATCAGAAAATTTTGCAGGTATGAGTGAATTTGTAAAATGGTTGCTTTGTCTTGCGATGTTGATGGGGCGTTTAGAAATATTTACCTTGCTGGTTATACTGACTCCTGCTTTTTGGAGAAAATAGTTGAATGCATGAGATGACTAAAAAATGGGATTTCCGTTACCACGATGTCGATATTGCTACAGCAAAAGCTGCAAAGGTTCTCCTCAATAACTTACATTTATTGCCTGAGCACGGTACTGCTTTAGAC
>JALVRY010000343.1 GCA_027024625.1 Thiotrichaceae bacterium | reverse complement strand
CTACCTATAAAATACTCAAGTCTCCTCAGACAAAATGCTAACCCTCCTAGCTTTTATAATTTTATTTATCAACAATATGCTTAAAAATTAGTCTATATAGGCTACCAGAGTTGATAGCGTGTTGTAAATACTTGATTGTTAGTTTTACACCAAGCTAAATGACTTAGATATGACAATTCTAACAAGGCAAATCACATTGACCCCCAACTCACCCCGCTTTTTGTGCTACGCTATCGCTCATAGCACAAAAACCGTGGCAAGTTGGGGTCAAGTGTTTGCGGCGTTATGTGTATAGGTTAATGGTTTCGGGTAGCAGTAGAAAAATCGTACCATTCTGAAAGAATGAATAGCGTTCATTTTTAACTTCTGTCCTATTTTGTTTCATAGCCTGCATGTTGTAGCTGATATTTTCATTCGTGATTAATCAGTGTTTCGTGCCAATCGTAAGGGGCTTTACTATTGTAGTTTTGTTTACTTGTTCTGTTAGGGCTTTCTTACAAAGTCATAGTGAAGAGGTACTTTGTAGAACATTCAGTGTTAGAAACAATACCCCCACTTCGCACGTAGAGCTTTAAATTTAGCCCTTTTTTTCAAGTGTGAAAAGCTGAAAGAGTAGGGCAGAGTTCAGTAGAAATAGACTGAACATTTTCAAAACTGAACCATCTTGGTGGTTTGCAAAATTACCTGCAAATAGTAAGTTGCTACAAAGCTGAAAGAGTAGATTTGAGTTGTTCAGTACGGTTCACCAATGCTGAAATCTGAAAAATCGTGGAGCGTGTATGTCTCCCATCGTAGTCAAATTAACTATCGTGCTGACCCACACATAACAAGTTCTTCGTTTCGACGTGCTAATTGCGAGCGTAATTTAAGGCTTGAGAATTCTAGTCATTCTGTGTAGATTGTTAGCTTTGTAGGCATTGGTCGCCCGCAAAACAAGAAGGCGTTATGTGTATAGGTTAATGGTTTCGGGTAGCAGTAGAAAAATCGTACTATTCTGAAAGAGTGAATATCGTTCATTTTCAACTTCTGTCCTATTTTGTTTCATAGCCTGCACGTTGTAGCTAATATTATCATTCGTTGGTAATCAGTGTTTAGTGCCACTTGCAAGGGGCTTTACTATCGCAGCTTTGTTTACTTCTTCTGTTAAGGCTTTCTCACAAAGAAATAGTGAAGAGGTACTTTGTAGAGCATTCAGTTCTAAAAATATTAATCCCACTTCGCACGTAGAACCATAAATTCAGCATTTTTTCCAAATGTGTAAAACTGAAAGAGTAGGGCAGAGTTCAGTAGAAATAGACTGAACATTTTCAAAACGTAACCATCTTGGTGGTTTGCAAAATGCTCTGCTAATAGCCGATTGTTACAAAGCTGAAAGAGTAGATTTGAATTGTTCAGTACGGTTTACCAGTGTTGAAATCTGAAAAATCGTGGAGCGTGTATGTCTCCCATCGTAGTTAAATTAACTATCGTGCTAACCCACACATAACAAGTTCTTCGTTCCGACGTGCTAACTGCGAGCGTAATTTAAGGCTTGAGAATTCTAGTCATTCTGTGTAGATTGTTAGCTTTGTAGGCATTGGTCGCCCGCAAAACAAGAAGGCGTTAGCCTGTTAAAGATGCTACCTACAAGGAAATTGATAAATTATGGCACTAGGTAAATATCAAAAGCTATTAGACAAGCTTGAAATTTTGAATTTAAAGTATTCTAACCTTGAAGCTAAAAATTCATTTAACATCTTCAAAATATTGAAGAAAGGTAGTGATGAGGTTAATGTGCATTCAAACTTTATTTGCGAGCTTCTTGATCCTGAAGGAAGTCATGGGAAAGGTGCTGTATTCTTAGATATTTTCATTAAAGATATAATTGGCTTAAATTTAAGCGGAGTTAATAGTTTTTATATAGTAAAAACTGAACATAAAAATATAGATATTTATATAGAGCTGAATGAAGTTGTAATCATTATAGAAAATAAAATATATGCAAAAGATCAAAATAGACAACTAGAGCGATACTATGAATATGCAAGAACAAAGAACAAGAAAGTATATATAGTATATTTGACGCTATATGGTAGTGAACCATCCCAAAGAAGCCTTGGCAACTTGTCTATTGATAACATAATTTTGCTTTCATATAAGTATGAAATTATTAAATGGACTGAACTATGTTTAAAAGAATCGGTGTCTAGCCCAACTCTAAGAGAAACGATTCATCAGTATTTAGACTTAATAAAGAATTTAACAGGACAATCTATGAGTGCAGAAAAAAGACATGAAATTATTAATTTGTTAGAAACTGGTGATAACGCAAATTATGCTTTACAAATCCAAAAAAACTGGATTCATGCAAAATGGTTTGCTCAAAAATATTTCTGGGAGGAGCTAGTAGATAGATTTACTAAAGAAGGCTTCACTCAACTAATTGTAGATAATTTGACTTACTCTAATGAGCATCTTGATGCTTATGTGCATAAGGTAAGAAATAGAAAATATTACTATGGTGTTTTTTTCAAGGTTAATAAAATAGATGATAAACACGATATCTGTCTTTTTATTGAAATTGGAAATGATAATGAACTTTATTATGGTCTTTGTATTGTTGAAGATGGAAATAAAAGGCTAAAAAGAAGAGGAGAAGAGTTTTCAAAAGAGGTGAAGACAATGATAGACAAGGGTTTAGCACCTTCCAGTGATTATTGGCTCACTTCTGTCACTCATATTGATTTAAGGTTTTATAGTTTTGATAATGAAAAAACTGTGTCCTTATTAAATAAAGATTACAGATATAAATTCATAAAGAAATTGTATGATGAAATTCATAAATTCATTAATTTTGCATTAAATAAATGAATACAGGCTAACAAGGCAACCCACATGAAAACCAACTCAATCAGCCCCTTGTGCTACAGTCGCTACCGCTCCATTTTAGCACAAGCGTCTGCTTGAGTTGTTTTCATGTGGTTGGGGCGTTAGCCGTCTCAATAACAACCAAGCAAGTTAGAGGCCTTGATGAATATAAACAAATTGGACGATGGTTCAGAATCATTCGATGTGTCGGTGCGGAGGGGAAAAGAATCTGGCCCGGTGGTACTTTTTGCGGTTGGCGCAGGCGGAAACCCTGAGCGTCACGTTACGCTTTTGGATGCGCTGGCTGAGTCAGGCTGTACTGTTATTGCCCCGCATTTCTCACGACTTGCTTCGCCAAGGCCCACGGAGTCTGAATTGACGCTTCGGGCTAGGAGGCTGTGCCTTGCGCTTGATGTTTTCGACCAGTCTGGCGCAACTGTATCTGGCGTGGGCCACTCAATAGGCGCAGCCACACTTATCGCGCTAGCCGGAGGGCAAATGTGGTTGGAGCCTGGTCAGCGTGTCCACATTTCAGCAGATGTACGGTTAAGCCGTCTTGCTCTCCTTGCCCCACCAACTGGATTCTTTCAAGCGCCGGAGGCACTCGATTCGGTACGAGTCCCCATTTTAACGTGGGTGGGTTCCGAGGATGACATCACTCCTCCTTCACAGATTAAGTGGCTGGCTCAAGCGATGCCTGATTCGCAGAATCTTGATGTTCGTGTTACTGATGGCGCAGGCCATTTCTCGTTCATGGATCAAATGCCGCCTCACGTTGTTGAGCCATTGAAAGACAAACAAGCATTTCTTCGGGAGCATTCGAATGAAATTTGCAAGTTCGTGTTTGGGTAGTGGCTTTACAACATTTAAAGACAAACGAATACTACGGCTAACAAGGCCATAAACTCGGACGCCAAAAAGCTGCGCCGCTCGTTCCTCGCTATGCAACTTTTTGTCGCCGGTTATGGC
>JALVRY010000342.1 GCA_027024625.1 Thiotrichaceae bacterium | reverse complement strand
CACCGTAGATTTGAGAAATATTATTGAGCGTAGTGCCTTCGCCTGCCTTGTCGCCGATTTCCTGTCTTATGTTAAGTGATAGCTTTAAGTATTTGAGAGCGGTTTTATAATCACCGATATGATAAAGCTGCTTGCCTGTTAGCCCTAATGCTTCTCCGCGTGTTTTTGGGTCTTCTGATTGACAAATATCAGGTAGCCAATCTTCCAATATGGTTTGATAAAAACCTTGTTGGCTGAGATTTCCTACAATCCAATCCAGTGCCAATTTATCTGCTGCAGTGGTCTGCCCTGCTAATTTGAGTGCTGTATGCAGGGTAATGGCTTGCTGTAGTGTATCTCGTTCATACTGATATAAATGTGTATGGTATTCAGCGGCAGCAATAAAAAGGGAGCGGCTGGGCGGGGGATTATCTTGTTCACTTAGCCATTGTCTGACTTGGCTTGAGCATTGGTATTCTGCACATTGCATATCGTCTGCGTAGCTTTTTTCTAGCAGGGAGACATTGAGCAGATTATTCAGGAGTTGTCTGGGGTTTTCGAGTTTGTCATCAACAAGGCTGAGTTTGACCACACCTTCTATTGCAACAGGGCAGGTGTAAACCTGCAAACGGTTAAGTAGCTCTTTTTCTGCGGGGCTGCGGTGTTTGATAATAAAATCTAATGCCATATCCGCTTGGGATTCTGCATTGGCTTGTGCCAATTTCTGTAAGAATTCGGCTTCTTGTTTCGCATCAATACCTTGTATTGCCGCAGCAAAAAATTCTAAGGCACGAGCATTACCGTGTAGTGTGTTGTGTACCTTGCGGAGTTTGTTTCTATCTTGTAGTAGGCTTTGGAGTTCAGGCTTTTGCCTTGCTAGGGCGAGGTAATCGTTATAGCTACATTGCTCTAGTGCTAAGTGTGTCTCCTCTTGCCAGTGTGGGATTTTCCAGCGTGAAGTCAGTAATAGGCTAACTCCATTATTTTCTCTTTGTTGTGCGGCTTTTATCCATGTAGCAAAGGCATTTTTACCCAATAGTCGATTGACGGTTTGTTGTATTGCCCCACCTTGTTTTTCATCTAATTCTCGTGTGCTAGGGTTTTGGATGCTTTCTAGGTTGTCGAAAAAGACTAATAATTTCCCTTCGGCTTGTTCTGCAAGCAAGTCTAGCAATATCCCTGCTTTATCAGCTTCACTTTGCCACCATGAGCTTGTGTATTGATTGCGTGAATGCTCATCTAATAGGGATTCGGCATGGTGTATAAAATCACGCCAACGGTTTTCAGGGCGTGCTGACCATGCCAATATCATCCAGTCTTGTTGTTGTAATTTTTGTGCTAATCGTCCTGCTAAGGCGGTTTTACCTTGCCCGCCTGCTCCTGTAACCAGTAATTGTTTTTGCGTCTGGTTTTGTAAGGCAGTTACAAGGTCTCGAATTTCTTTACGTCGCCCAATAAATTGACTCGCCAGTAAGATATTTTGCAGCTTGAGTGTGGTGTGGCTAAATTCAGGTTTTTGCGGCTCAAATTGCCAATCAATCAAGGCTTGTTCTGGATTTTGACTGATTAATAAAGGCAAGCACCATTGCCCAAAACTGAGTTCAGATTTTATGCCGGCAAGCCTTGAATCAGTGTCTTTGCTTATCTCTTCTAGGGGCTGAGTAATAGCAAGGCGAGCAGATTGCAGGGCAATATCGACACGAGCTTGTTGGGCTATTTGGTCTAAGAACTCACGGGCGAATTGTGTACCAGCCGTATCAAAAATAGATTCTCTCATGCCGATAATATGCGGTATGCCTTTTAGGGCAAGTTGCTGCATCAAACCTGCGTTGAGGTTGTTGGAAGCTGATTTTCCTGATTGACAAGCAGACAGCACAAGGCATTGCACGGTTGAGCCGATAAAGGCATTTGCTAGTTCATCTCCTTTGACTTCATGGCTGTTGGTGGTGGTTTCTGCTTCAAAGGCGAAAGTGGCGTAATCTTCTTCTTGTTTGGCGGTTAGGTCTTTGTCATAAAATTTTCCGTGTCCACTGAGGAAAACTAGATGTGGTCGGTATGTCTTTAAGGTGTTTTTGAAGGTGGAAAAACGTCCATCATCAGGCATTTCTAACTGTACGATGCCTTTGCTAATCCAAGGCAATAAGGCTTCTTGTACTTGTTCTTGCTCTTTTTCAATATCTAAACGCCCTGAATCATCGGTTAGGCTGGTAAACAGCAATATTCTTAATGGACCTTTTTCTATGGGTATTGGCTGTGGTTGATCATTTGTAGCAATAATTTGCCGCGAGAGCGTAAAAGCGGATTCTCTAGCAATAAAGTGTTTCTGTGGGTGGTATAGAGTTTCCCAAGGTAATTGCTGGATATTGGCTTGCTCACTGCGAATAATCACAGGGAGAATATTTAACCCTGCTTTGCGACAAGCGTTGTCGTATGCCTCAGCACAATCTAAGGCTTGCCAAAGTTGCGAGCCGATGATTTGTAAATCTTTATCCGTAACCAATTCATGATGAACATATTTCAATGCTAATTGGCTACTCAGTTGTTCAAGTATTGGGTGCTGCGTGAGGAGATCATCTGCGGGTTTGATGATAAATGGGGTTGTTGTGTTCATGCCTTGCCCTGTTATTGTGTTGTTAATCTGGCTTATGTGTATCCATTATTTCAGGTAGCTTGTATCGCCCCGTTAATGTGACTTCTTCATTACCATCTCGAAATAAGGCTTTTAGTTCATCAACTTCTCTAAATTGAATTAAGCATTCAGCCCCGCAATAAGGGCAGTATGCTGTGAGGTTAGCAGGTGTTTTTTCGGGCAAACGAATGCTGAATTGCTCATTACACTGCCAGCAAATGACTTCTTGGCGTGGTTTCATTGTAGTAAATCCCAAAGAATTGATAGCGTTCCCATTACAAATAAAAATAGAGACGGGACAAGGAGGACTAATTTACGTTTTGCAGCTCGATCAAAAAAGGCTTCAATGTCGCTAGGGCTATTGCGATTAATGCCGCTGTACTGGCGTGGAATAATAGCAAATACTGTGCAAACTAGGGCGATAATCCAGCAGCTAAATGCAAAGGCTATCCCCCATGAAAAATCTAATTTATCCGTGCCGCTAATGAGTTTTAAAGCTGTCGCGTATAAGCCCAGCACGGCAAGTTCCACGAGCAATAATTGCTGTGCCAGTGTATCCATTAACTTACTTTGGTCTGCAATCGCTTCACTAAACCGCTCTTGCATAAAGCGTTCTTCAGGGCGAACAGGGCGAGTTTGTAGTGGGGGATTCGATTCATTCATGGTTTTACTACTCAGTGGGAGTTGCTGATGTATAAGAATAGCTTAAATTTATGGCTGTTATATTTCCTTCCTTAATAAAACGGATAGTTGACATGGCTAGGGTTTCCATTGGTAACTTGTATTTCAAGTTACCAATTGTAGCTTATTTTGATTGTGTAGTAAGAAGGGAATTTACAAACTCTTACATTGCTTATCTTACTTTCTCATCTGAGCTAAAACCGAAAGGTTTGTTAATTATTTGGCTTGGGGATCGGCAAGGTACAATAGAGGGCTAGCTGTAACAAATACATAATTTCTCTGATTTAATCTGTGGCACAGCAACATCCTTCTGATGCTTCACCTGCATCCTGTAACTGAATTGGCGGGCAAGGTACTGTTCCGTAAGAGCAATACACGCAACAATCACCTGCTTTGGGTTTTAACAAGGTTTGGCAGTTAGTGCATTCGTGAAACCATTGGCAAGCATCTGTTGGCATGGTAAAAGTTTCTTTAAAACCGCATTCTGGACAGGTGAGTTCTGAGTCGGTAATGACTTCTTTCATTTTTCTACCTCTTTTTATTGTTGATATGGGCTAGTATAGAACCTGTAGTAACTATAGATTCAAGAGAAATTTCGCATGAAAGAGACATTCGGCATCGGTCAACTTGCCAAAAAAGCCAACTGCAAGGTGGAGACAATTCATTATTATGAAAAAACAGGGATTATGCCCAAACCACCAAGGACAGAAGGCGGGCATCGTATTTACACACTGCAACACGTTAAACGACTAAATTTTATCCGTCGCACGCGTGAGCTTGGTTTTAGCATTGAGCAAATCAAGAATTTATTGAAGTTTATTGATGAGCCGAACCACTATTGTGGAGAAGTCAAAGCAATGGCAATGTTGCAAGCCAGAGAAGTCCAACAAAAGATTGATGATTTACAGCGGTTGAAATCTGCCTTGAATAGCATGGTAAGCCAATGCATAGGCGAGGGCTTTTCGATTGATGATTGCCCGATTATTGATGCGCTTTATGTTTTGGATTGATGATGGATGCACAGTATTACTCTTTCTGAAGTAAAGAGTAATACCGCTTAGTATCAGCTAATTACAAAGCCTTAAACCCAATATCATCCCGATAATAGACATTATCCCATGAGATTGATTTGGTTAGTTCATAAGCTTTATCTTGGGCTGCTTTAACTGTATCGCCTAAACCGACAGCACAGAGTACACGCCCACCGTTGGTTACGATATTGCCGTCTTTTTCGGCTGTGCCTGCGTGGAATATTTTGGCATCGTCAGTGGCTTCTGATAGCCCTGAGATAATATCGCCTTTGTTGTAAGCATCTGGGTATCCGCCTGCTGCAAGTACGACTCCGAGTGAGGTGCGAGAGTCCCATTCTGTGGTCATTTTATCGAGTTGCTTATCCAGTGCGGCATTGAGTAAATCGAGGAGGTCTGATTTTAGTCGCATCATAATTGGCTGTGTTTCTGGGTCGCCAAAACGAACATTGTATTCCAGCACTTTGATTGAGCCATCGGGGGAGACCATCAAACCTGCATATAGAAATCCAGTGAAGGCGTTACCTTCTGCTGCCATGCCTTTAATTGTCGGCTCAATGACTTGCTTCATGGCATTTTCGTACACAACATCTGTCACAACAGGGGCGGGTGAATAAGCTCCCATACCACCTGTATTTGGCCCTTTGTCGCCATTATCGCGAGCTTTATGGTCTTGTGATGTTGCCATCGGCAGGATGTTTTCACCATCAGCAATGACGATAAAGCTAGCCTCTTCACCGACGAGGAATTCTTCGATTACGACACGATGACCTGCTTCACCAAAGCTATTTCCTGCGAGCATATCTTTTACAGCATCAATGGCTTCATCTTCTGTTTGGGCAAGGATGACTCCCTTTCCTGCGGCAAGCCCATCTGCTTTGATGACGATAGGAGCACCTTGTTCTTTGATGTATGCAATAGCTTCGTCTATATCGGTAAAGTTGCCATAAGCAGCGGTGGGAATATTGTGTCTAGCGAGGAAATCTTTGGTAAATGCCTTAGAGCCTTCAAGCTGTGCAGCGCCTTTTGTTGGTCCAAAACATCGCAAACCTGCATCGTTAAATTGATTAACAATACCTAGTACCAGAGGTGCTTCAGGACCAACAAGGGTTAAACCTATGTTCTTTTCTTTGGCAAATTGAATCAAGCCTGTAATGTCTTCGGCATTAATAGCGACATTTTCTAGCTTGGCTTCCATTTGTGTGCCTGCATTACCTGGGGCAACGTAGACGGTATCCACTTTATTTGATTGTGCTAATTTCCATGCGAGTGCATGTTCTCTACCGCCACTACCGATGACCAAGACATCCATTGTTGTTTCCTCTGTTAGATCAATGTGCGGCAGATTATACGGGAAAATCTATGAAATCGTAATATGGGTTAGACCTTATAAATTATTACGCTACTTATCGACGAGAGAAGAAGGAGATGAGTTTATTTTCTTCTTCTGTTTCTTGATTTTCTGTTTTAACTGGTGTTTTTAATTCTTCAACATTATCACTGTCTAGACCAACGGATGATGTGTCTGTGGTAATTTCTTCGATGTTGTCTGAATTTTCTGCATTAATTGCTTTTAAACCGTAAAGTACATCCTGTGTTTCGTTCATGCCTTGTTTTAGGTCGCTACATAACTCACTGGTTTCTTGCAGTGTTTTTGTCATAATTTCAATGCGATCAACTTCTAGTGATTCTAGCTTTTCGGCAACTTTGTCGCTTAGTTCTTGTGCTTTTTTATCCTGTGATTTGATATTTTCAACAACTTGCTTACTGTCTTCTAAGCCTGCTTGTAGTTCTTTTCTTGCTAGGTCTGTACTGGCAAAAATGTCTTCAAACTGCTCATAGGTTTGGACTTCATAATCTTCCATTGTGCTGGAAAATTTCTTGAAGGTGTTTTCTGCATCTTTATGGTATTTCTGTAAGTGTTGTAATAGCTGGTTTGACTCACCTAGGGTGGCCTCTAAACTTTCACGGACATGCGTTGAAATAAGGTTGTTTTCTTTTTGTGCGGCGGCTTGTTCTTCATAGTTTTTCACTAATTTTTTAGTGAATTGCTGAGACATAATCTCTTGCTCTTTCAAGCGCTCCATACTGTTATCGACACGGGTTAGGCTTGCTCCTAAGCTACTACGAATACGTTGCACGGTATCGACGGTTTCTTCTAGTTGCTCATCCCAGTAGGTTTGTACTTGGTTTAAACGAGTTCCGATACTGTCACTGGCTAGCTGTAAATCACGCTCATGTGATTGTAATTGTTCTGTAATTTGCTCTAATTTCTCGCCTTTTTCTTCAGCAGCAGATTGTAATTTCTCTAGCATTTCAAAACGGTGATGAAGCTTATTGACGATGCCTTGGGCGGATTTTTCATGTTCTTGGAGCTTTAATAATGACTGGTTTGCGACACTATGTTTTTCTTTTAAATCTTCTGATACTTTTTCTGCAAACTGTCTGCTTTTTACACTGGATGAGGTGTTTGAGAATAAAGAAAACAAAGTAACCATGAGGACAACTGCAATAACACCAATGGCGACTGCTTCTAAAATCATTGATAAATAATTTGAGTTACCTGAATTGCTACTATCAAGGTAACTAGAAATTCCCATTCCTGCTACTTCGAAAGATAGAATACTAATCAGCAATAAAATCAGTATCCCACCTGTAATGCGTGTTGATGTCATAATTCTTCTCTTATTCTAATATGAAGTCACTGATTCAGCTCAAGGCATCTGAACAGATAAATGCTTCAAAGTTCCTCTGCTTATTCTAATACATTTACTGGCTTTCAGCAGAATTTAATAAGACCTAAATCAGTGTCTTCACTACGGTAGATAGCACAAGCTATTGATTCCACAGCGGTTTTAAAAATGCCCGCTTAACCTAAGGGTGAAGCTAAGATTTTTTAAAATCCACTGTGAAACCAATATCTTATGCTCTCTTATCCGCATTGAAATCACGGATTCAGGTAAGAAAGAATTTAGTCGCGGTATGCTGTTTTAAATCGTCCTCGACCTGATTTGCTTTTTAGAAGATAAGCTCGCCCAATGCCAGTGATCGTATTTGTCATCTTTTTAGCTTTAATACCCTCGCCAGTATAAAGGTCTAATCTTGTTGTACCCTGAATAGCACCACCTCTATCTTGAGGGAACAATAAACGCCATTCCAAACCGGTGATTTTTCCCCTTGAATTACGCATGGGGATTTCGGCTAAAAGTACTGACCCAAACGGAATATGAGTTGTATCGACAGCAACGGTATGACCTGCAATTAACGGTTGTCCTGATGCACTTTTTCGCGTGTTATTATGCTTGGCTAGTGTAAAAAAAACAAAACGAGGGTTAACCGATAACACTTCTTTTAAGCGATTAGGGTGTGCTTCCAGCCATTTTCTCATTGCTTGGTTAGATGGAGATTTTATATAGCCTTTATGGTGCATATAACTTGCGACGCTGACAAAGGGTTTAGGCGTTTTTCCTTCAAAATGCAAATCGGCGACTTCTCCATTTGGAAAAGCTAAAATACCAGAGCCTTGTACCTGTGCTTGGTAATAGCTCACAGGGTCGTTTGTCCATGCAATTTCAAGACCTTTGCCTCTTAATGCTCCGTTAAAAATTTCTCGGCGGGTTGGGTAGCGGCCAGAAGGTGCTCGATAAATAGGGTAACGGTATTTATCAGTAGGGTAGCGTCTTGCTGAAATAAAAGGCGTAAAGTACCCTGTGTATTTTACTCTTCCTGTTCGGGCATCCAGCTCATGTAACTCAAAATTTTCAGCTAAATTACGATTATTATAGGAATCAAACCAGTCCAATAAGTCCCTAGCTGTGTTTAACAATTCGCCCTGCCCAACTTGGTAAGATGCATAACGTACTCTTGTCTTTCTTGATGAATTTGATTTTAAATATTTGATTTGGCTAAGAATACCTTTGCGAGTTGCTCGGTTCTTTTTGATGCAGTTGTTGGGCAAATGTTGTGCTGTTTTTACACGGCAAGAAGATGAGCGGTTACGTGGTTTAATATGACTATGTCGTGGTGCTTCCCATTGCGTGCGAGCTTGGCGGTATCGAGGAGAGCTATCGATAGAAAGTCTTGCGTCATTCAATTCATCCCAGAATGCGGAAGGTGTTGCGGAGGCTTGATAAGCCCCCAGCAAGATTACAGCCAGTAGTATAATCTGAACACTTTTTTGCATAACATTACCCTAACTTTTTATTATTATTTTTTGAGTCGTTAGAGACTATGTTAAAGCAAGGCTAGCCTTAGAATAAAATTTGCTAGATAAGTGGAGATGCCCTATAGCTTATTTGAGTAGGAGTACACACACATTTAACAATTTACTGGTCTATTTTCCGCTATTCAAGCCATTCTCTCAGTCGCGTAGCACGGCTATGCTCCTTCGATAATGAATGAATATTAAAAAAATATCTTTCGCAAATTTTGTTAAATTAATTATGCACTCTTACTTGGCTTCCCATGATGTCATTCCCCATTGCTTCAAATGTTTTTCACTCCACTCTATACTTTTGTCTTTGTGACAGGAGTTACAAGCATTGGGAACACCGTATTTTTTTGTTTCACTTGGGTAGATAAAACCAAATAAATGTGTTCTAACGGTCACGGGTGATTTGCCAGTATGTTTTGCCACTTTTGGCATATGGCACTCGATACAAGATGAACCTTTAGAATCAGCTTTGTGTTTAGTATGAGCTTCAATTGTGGGTTGATGTGGGCCATTGAGTGAACCAAAGGCATGGCAGGTCATGCAAGAAGCATCTCCTCGAGGATTCTTTGCGGTATTATCAGCAGAATGTGGGTTATGACAATCAACACAGCTTACACCATGTTTATACATCCCTGAGCGAACAAATTCATTGCCTTGTGTGCGATTTTTCTTTGCCGCTCCATTGCCCCAAAACTCTTTAGTATCAACACCTAAAGAAAAGGGAGCAGGCATTTTATAATCTATTAGGGGTTTACCCGGTTCAAAGCCAGTAGGATAATCTTTCGCTTGGTTAAATAGCTCTTCTACAGAGCTTGATTCTAAACGCTTGTCACGATTACGCATGTGACATTGTAAACAAACCTCTGTGGTGCGATGTGAGTCAAAATTGGTGGCTCGATAAATAGGGGAGTCAGGATCATCTACATGTTGACTACCCGGACCATGGCAGCTTTCACAACGTATCGCAGGCTCTATTCTTTTTTCGGTACTCATATAACCAACAAAGTGGCAGCCATCACAGGTCAATGATGTCGGTGTTTGCTTATTGTCATGGTTGAATGCACCTGCGTACCAAGACTTAAATGTTTTGTATTTTTGCCATTTCTTTAATTCAGAATTCCACTGATAATTGCCAATAATATAATCTTGTTTACCATTAAATGTGGACTTTAACATGTAGCGTTGTTTGAATTTACTACCAATTGTATAAACAATATCTTCTCGTTTAAAGTCAGCATCAGCGGGTAGTGTTGAAAAGTCAGCAACAATAACGGAGGGATTTTTTCTGACATCTTGAATCATTTTAGCGTGCATGGACTTTTTGTTCAGGTCATAGTTTTTTTCATGACATTCAGCACACTTTTTTGAGCCAACATAACTTGCCTTCTTTTGTGATTTTGGTTGTAAATCAGCACTGCTACGCACACGCTCTTTGGTGAGTGTTTTATAATTAGAAAATAAAGCCCTTTCTTGAAAGTAAGCATAGACCACCAAGCCGATGATAATAATCAGTAGCATAATTAATATTTTTTTTAACATCCTTGTTACCTCTTTTTATATTTTATTTGTAAATTTACCAAGCATCCGGCTCAGCGTTTTATCTCTATCAATAAAATGGTGTTTTAATGCCCCAGCGATGTGTAGTAACACGGTGATCACCATGATATTGGCTAATATTTTATGGGAAAAATTACCAACATTAGCCAATGATTGATTTAACGCTAATCTATTGTGAGTGTTTATTGGGTCAATATTTTCAGCTACCACATTAAGCCCAAAGATGGATAAACCATGCCCCCCTGCAATAGATATAAATAAGCCAGTAATGGGGAGTAATAATGTGCCGATAATTAGTATCCAGTGAGTAGCTTTTGCCAGTTGGTGCTCTCTTTTTTTATATCGACAAACAGGTTGTAACCAACCATTCTGAAGTCGCCAAATAATACGAATTAGGACAAAAATTAAGACAATGCTACCCAGTGATTTGTGTAGATTAGGTTGACTCATTTCAGTGATGAGTAGGTAAATAAAAACAACAGCGATAAGCCAATGTAAAATAATTGTTGGTAGTGATAATTGTTGTTTTGAATCCTTTGTCATATTGGTTCTCTATGAGTGAATTTTCTTTTGTTCACTTCTTTAGTAACTATATTTGTAGGGATATTCCATGGCTTAAGTTAAAAGGCTGGTTTGTAAAGACAGGGGGTTGCAAAGGGGAGAAAATAAAGATATTTCGATTAGATTGTTATAGCCTGTTAGATAAAAAAGAAAGATTCAGTCCCTTTACTTTGTTAGTTTTTCACTTGGGCTTCCATCTCATTAGTCAGCTAAAAAGAATAATGTTTGCATGTACAAGTTTCTTCTCTTGTATTATATCGTACATATGTACGCTTATAGTAAATAATATGAATATTACAATTGATACATCAGCACTTATTGCGGTGATAAGTAACAAAAAAAATAAAAGTAAAATTATAGAGTTAACGGTGGGTGCAACATTAAACTCACCTATATCAGTCCATTGGGAAATTGGTAATGCTTTCTCAGCAATGTTTAAGGAACCTCTGATCAAGTCATGAGTCGTTTTCCTGAGGTTAAAATCCGCTCATTTTTTGCTATAAAATCTCCCAATAGAATAACTATTACTCGATTTTCTATCAAAAAATGAACAAATTTTTCCTCTCAGGAAATTCGACCCGACTTAATCAGGGTTTCCTTAAGCGAAACTCAATTGAGTTGCTTGAAGC
>JALVRY010000341.1 GCA_027024625.1 Thiotrichaceae bacterium | reverse complement strand
ATCTTGCAGATTTAAGCCATTTGAATTTTCTACAGGTGCAGTGATGTATTACCACGAGCGATACCCATTACGCCTGAGCGAACAACTTCTAATATTGTTTGGCATTCCAGTGCTTCAATAAATGAATCAAGCTTATCGCTACGTCCTGTTAATTCGATAGTGTAGGTACGTTGTTTGACATCAATAATGCGGGCGCGGAAAATATCACACATCCGTTTTACAACAGCACAATCTTCTGTGCCTGTTGCTGCGACTTTTAGCATCATCATTTCACGGGCAATATAGTTGCCTTGTGGTAAATCCATTACTTTGACGACATCAATCAATTTATTTAATTGTTTGACGATTTGCTCAATGATTACAGGCTCACCGTGCGACACCAAAGTCATCCGCGAAAGGCTAGGGTCATCAGTAGGAGCTACGGTTAATGATTTGATATTGTAGCCACGAGCAGAAAATAGCCCTGAAACACGTGACAGTGCGCCTGTTTCATTTTCCATTAGTACAGAAATTACATGTCTCATAGCACTACACCAAAATCATTTCGTTAAGACCAGCACCCGCAGGAATCATGGGGTACACATTTTCTTCACGCGTTGTGACAAAATCCATGAAGACGAGACGATCTTTTAATGCGAAGGCTTCTTTTAATGCACCTTCTACATCCGCAGAGTCTTTAATTAACATACCCACGTGACCATAAGCTTCTGCCAATTTGACAAAATCAGGGTTGAATTGCTCTTGTAAATTAACGCTGGAATAACGTTTGTCGTAAAAGAATTGTTGCCACTGACGAACCATACCCAAATAACCATTATTTAGGTTGATGATTTTAAGTGGTAAGCCTTCTTGCATACAAGTAGCTAATTCTTGAATACACATTTGGATGCTACCATCACCTGTAATACAAGCAACAGTTTCATCAGGATGTGCAACTTGAACGCCCATTGCAGCAGGCAAACCAAAGCCCATTGTGCCTAGCCCACCAGAGTTTATCCAACGATTTGGCTTATCGAACTTATAGAATTGGGCTGCCCACATTTGATGCTGCCCCACATCGGATGCAACGTAAGCATCGCCATTTGTTGCCTTCCACAGTTCTTCGACAACATACTGGGCTTTGATTCCGTCATCTGCTTTCTGTTCGTACTTTAAGCAGTCTTTTGCACGCCAAGCATCAATTTTTTTCCACCAATCTGCAATGGCTGCATGGTCAAGCTCGTCGTAGCGTGATTCTAATGCAGCTGAAAATGCTTTAAGCACATCTTTAACATCGCCAACAATAGGTATATCGACGTTAACTGTCTTTGAAATTGATGCAGGGTCAATATCAACATGGATGATTTTTGCGTTGGGGCAAAATTTATCCAAATTACCTGTTACCCGATCATCAAAACGTGCGCCGATAGCGATTAATACATCGACATTATGCATGGATTGATTGGCTTCATAAGTGCCGTGCATGCCCAACATGCCGAGGAATTGTCTATCAGTTGCAGGGTAAGAACCTAAGCCCATTAATGTATTGGTAATAGGGAAGTTTAAGCGTTGCGTAAACTCCGTTAATTCTTTTGAAGCACCTGAAGAAACAACGCCGCCACCTGTATAAATAACGGGTTGTTTTGCTGATAAAATTAACTCAACTGCTTTCTTAATTTGCTTCTTATTACCCTTAACATTGGGCTGATAGGAACGCATTTCGACGGAATCAGGGTAGTTGAATTCTGTTTTGAGTAGCCCCAAATCTTTTGGGAAATCAACTAAAACAGGACCAGGGCGACCAGTTGTTGCAATGTGGAAAGCTTTTTTGATGGTTTCAGCAAACTCTTCAACTTTAGTTACTAAGAAATTGTGCTTAACACAAGGACGAGTAATACCAATGATGTCTACTTCTTGGAAAGCATCATTACCAATCAAGGCACGCGGAACTTGCCCCGTAAATACTATAAGGGGAACAGAGTCCATGTACGCGTCTGCAATTCCTGTTACCGCATTAGTTGCACCTGGGCCAGATGTTACAATCACCACACCTGGCTTATCCGTTGACTTTGCGTAACCTTCAGCAGCATGTACTGCCCCTTGTTCATGTCTAGTCAGGATATGTCGTATCGAATCAGCATGTCTGTAAAGCTCGTCATACAAATGTAAAACAGCTCCACCAGGGTAGCCAAATATCGTATCAACACCTTCCGCCTTCAGACACTCAATGAATATCTCGGCACCGGTTAATTTCACAATCTACTCCAAAATGGTGTGGGTTAATTAATATGGGGAATTATCACCTATCCCTACATTAATGAAAAATAGCCACGAATAATAATATGAATAAGAGCCAAATACACCCCTCCATTGAGAGGTAAGCAAAAATAGTGAGGAGGGTTTGGAGCAGTAAATAAGTACGGAGGGGGTGGAGTGTTTATCTACCTTAAATAACTTGAGGGTTTTTAATATAATCTAAATCAAATTGGGCAATATCAGTGAGTGCGCCTTCATCCAATATAACAAGTTTTTTATGGCTGCATTCAATGAGCTTTTTCTTTTTCAATTCACGAAACACACGGTTGGTGTGGATTTTTGTTACTCCAGTTGCATCTCCAACATCTTCTTGTGTTAACGGGAAGGGGATGGTGTTCGTTTGTTTTCCTCCCGTTTGGTGTCCCAATTTTGCTTGCATGCGATGATAAAGCTCTAATAATAGAAAAGAGATGCTTTCGATTGCTGTTTTTTGTGTCATGCCAAAAAAATGCTGCTGACAGAGGCTCATATCGCGTGACACGATTGTGATTAAACTTTCTGATATTTTTGGTTGCTCTTCCATCATTTTTGTCAATTTATATCGCGGAAAAGCACATAATATGCCATTTGTGATTGCTGATGCTGTATGTGACGTTTCACCATTGCAATCCACTTGAAACCCGATGAAATCCCCAGGTAAAGCAAATCGCAAAATTTGTCGTTTTCCTGCTGCCGTCATTTGGTGTAAGGCAAACCAGCCATCATATATTGTATAGACATGCTGTGTATGATCACCGTGATGAAAAAGCGTGCTTCCCGCAGCAATAGTATATTGGTTTTCTCTATAGTGTTGCGTCCATTCTAATTGATTTTGTGGAACACCTTGAAAGAGAGCCATTTGGCGTATTGAGCACGTAGTGCAATCAGTATGTGGTTGGGTATTAATTTTCAACACGCGGTTTTGACGAGCTTTTGGCATATTTTACTGATCTCTTTTGGGAAGCCGAAAATAATAGAGTGTGTAATTTACAATGGCTACGTGCAGATAAAGTTAACATAGATTAGTCTAGCACGAGATCAGCCTCAAAAAAGACATTATTTCATGACTTATATTAACCCATGTTAGTTCAGTACTTATGAAGTTCCCTTAGTATCTATGGGGTAGTGTAGCTGGGCAGAAAAATTCCTCGGATTATTTCAAAAATATTTTGGATTTTCTTAGGAATTACATGAATTAAGTGCCATTAGGAGGGTATTCTTAATTTCAATTTCTCCCGTATTTTAACCATTGGTTTTCCAAAAGGGAGGGACCATGAAAAAATCCATAATTTGGAGTGTACTAACGGGATTCATCGCCTTGATTATTTCAAGTGTATCGATGGGTTCAGTAAAAGAAGCACCCGCTGAATTCTCAGAAGAGACGAAGGCGTGTATTAATTGTCACAAGAAAAATAACCCCGGTATTGTTCAGCAGTGGGGGCAAAGTAAACATTATCGTGGCAAAGTTGGTTGCTATGAGTGTCATGCCGCTGATGAGGGTGATCCAGATGCTTACATCCACGATGATAAAAAGGTGAAGAAAAATATTTCTATTATTGTTTCACCTAAAGATTGCTCAAATTGCCATGCAAAA
>JALVRY010000340.1 GCA_027024625.1 Thiotrichaceae bacterium | reverse complement strand
CAAATATCTTGCCGCAATGTAGCAACTTCTATGTTGTTGACTCAATGTAGGGTATACATGCACCCAGTAATGACCATCTTCTTTAACCGCTCCATTAATGCTAGAAGCAAGATCAACAAGCTGCCCTTTTGATAAACTAAACACTATATTTGAATTCAGCCCAACACTATCACGGCAATTTACTTTTGTTGTCGTTTCATAAACGGTGGCGACAGGGCGATCACTTATTGCCACGCCATCAGAGACATTTTGGGGGGTACTATCATTGCAGTTAACAATAATAAATCCCGTTAGCAATAGTATTGCCCATAGTCTAAATAATTTCACAGCTTACCTCCATGTAACCTGAAAACAGATAAAGTACAACCTGAACAGATAACTTCAATGCAGATAGAGTGATACAAGCGATTAACTTCGCGGTAGACTAATAACCCGCTCCACCTAATGATCAAGCAGGCACTATTTGACTAGATTACAATCAATAGCTTGTACTATCTGCCGTAGAAAAAGTCACCAGTTTAGGTAGACGGTTAGGTTTATTGATAAGTCACGATTAAAACTAAAATTACTTATCAACATTAAGGAGTTTTAGAACATATGAAGAGAAAATAATAAACTAGTTGCACACCACACATTTACTGTCATCCAGTTACTATTCTTCCATGTAAAAACTTCACATCAATACTAAATAGCTCATGCTCACCATTTGCTTATTCAGAGACTCCGTCGTTGCTACCAAATGTTACTTTGGTACGGTATTTACCTCTTTATGCAACTTATCGAGAGCATCATCAACAAGCTTCTGCTTAGCGTAAAGTTTTTGTACTTGGTTGGTCTCAAAGGTAGTAAAAACAAAACCAATGATTAGTGAAAATATCATAATACTCAGGGCTGTCATCCAGTTATTGATCGTGATTCCTGAATCGCCCGGAATAAAATAACGATCTAAAACGAGGTATATTCCCAGCACCAACAAGGCAATAATTATGTAAAGTGAGGCTGTAAAGATAAATTTACCTGTGGTGTTTAGCCATTCATATTTGCTACGTTTTTGGCTAATCTGTTCATCATATAAGGTATGCCGCTTATTAACCTCTGCCTCAATGCCTTCTCGAGTAATTTGAAAAACCTTCTTCTCTAATTGTTTGCCCTTTCGATCTAAATCAATGAATGGCACATCATTAAGGTCAGCAATATATTTTTTAACCGTGCGTAAATAAATTCGATTAACATTACAGCCCTCTTCCATTTGAATCAGCCGCATATGGCTAGTTTCCCAGCGTTTATCAAGACGTATTTGTATATTTTTAATTTTATTTTGACGAATTTGTTCGGGCAGCCCTTTTAGCATTTCATATGTTTGAAATTTAGGCTCTGATTGAATCATCAAATAATAAAGAGAATGATCATTTGATAGAGCCTCCATATTATCACTAACAAGTTCAGGCTTATCGGCATATAAAGCATAAATTAAATGCTCATATTCAACCAATACATGCTCGTATTCGGTAAACTCTCGAGTTTCTTGAATAACCCGCAAAGCTTGTGAATAGTTTTCATTGATGAAGTAAGCAAATGCAAGGTGTCTTGATGCAAAAGCATGAAAATACTCATCCCCTTTTAAACTACGCACAGCAGCACGATCAAAACACTGTATCGCTTTATCAGCTTCTCCTAACACCCACAAGTACAACCAACCTAACTGAAAATGAGCAACATAATCAAAATCATTCACGCTTAAAGTACTTGTTAATAACTGCGCAGCTTCTTCAAACTGTTTGAAGCTTTGTGAAGCAGGGAGGTCTAATGCCGCCCTAATTTTACGATAGGCTTGTAAACTTCGTAGAAAAGCATCCATTGCTTTTGTATCGTAATGTGTTTTTAACTTTTCTCGAAGTTGATCCGTGCTATTTGCAATCGTTTTTTTGGTTATTTCTAAACCACCCACGAGAGAATCAATATACTCTTCAAATAATTCAGGTTTTGCTGGGGGCTTATCATAAGCACGGAAGCGAGATAACACCCCATTTCTTAGAATACGTTGAGTTTTTTTTGTATCATGCGTTTCCAACAGCAATAAATATTCCACACATATATGCTGATACTCTTCTTTCATCCGACTTGGCATGAATTCCGTAATACTCCCCAGTTGTTCAATATAATCTGTTAACATAGTTATTTAGTGGAATCCCCTTTTATTCATGATTCAGTAAATTTTCCCCATAATTTCTATTCGCATCAAAGTCTTAAGCTCAGATAGAAACATAGAATTTAATAAATACAGTGAATCTTAAATACTAGCATAAATTTTTATAATGATGCTTTTTTACAACAAAAAGGCTAAACATTACAGAGACTCACGGCATTCTTATAGCAATACTCCATAATCCCATTTCAACAATACTTTTAATCTTTTTTCTTCTTCATTCAATTCCATGACTAAGCTCGTTCACGTTCTTTATATGAGGTGATATGATGTCGGAGAATAAAATTTAAGGGAAAATAAAATGAATCAAGATGAAATGAAGAAGGCTTCCGCTGAAGCCGCTTTAGAATACGTTGAATCAGGAATGATTGTAGGGATTGGCACTGGCTCTACCGCAAATCACTTTATTGATCTACTCGCAGGAATAAAGGGCAAAATCGATGCTACTGTGGCAAGCTCTATTGCAAGTGAAGAACGCTTAAAAAGTCACGGCATCCCTGTAATGGATCTCAACTCTGCGGGTCAATTATCGCTTTATGTTGATGGGGCAGATGAATCAACAAAACAGCTTCATTTAATCAAAGGTGGTGGTGGTGCGCTAACCCGTGAAAAAATCGTTGCTGGAGCTAGCGAAAAGTTTGTATGCATCGCAGACGATAGTAAACTTGTTGATGTACTAGGTAAATTTCCTCTACCGATTGAAGTTATTCCTATGGCTCAAAGTCTAGTAGCAAGACAAATTGTTGCACTCGGCGGAAACCCTGTTTTGCGTGAAGGCTTCACAACCGACAATGGCAATATCATCCTTGATGTCCATGATTTAGAAATCATGAATCCTGTGGAAGTCGAAGGAAAAATCAACCAGTGGGCAGGTGTTGTCACCGTTGGTATCTTTGCACAACGCCCCGCAGACGTGTTAATTCTAGCGGGCGAATCTGGTGTAACAACATACAAATAACTTTCTATTTCCTGCGGAAATTCTCAATATCCGCAGGAAACCTTAGTGTTATTCTGTTACAGCACTACAACAACCTGAATAAGACTGATCGCCGTTGATAATCGCATTTACAGTATAAGGATACTTAATATTTGTAATACCATCTTTGCAGACGTTGTCTTTGCGTAAATAAAGTTTTGCTGTATCGCCTCGGCTTATTCCTCTAATGACGAATGATTTGTCCACAAGAGAGAGTTTTCTACGAGATGAGACAGGCAAATTGTAATGCTCATTTTTAATATTAACGCGTATATCATCTTCCGTTATATCAATATTCCAAAAAGGTTTAATGCCACCACACTCTAATTTTACGGTCTGCTTATCCGAACTTTTTGGGTGAGCTACTCTCGAGCGATACTTTGGTTCATCTTCACGCTTGTTTTTAGCATACATTGGCTTTAAATAGCGTTTATTTACCCAACCTTTAATTGGCCCCCACGCAACATTCGCCCATGTAGAGTTTCCTATTTTTTCTGTTTCACCAAGAATAACCACACCTTCACCATCAGAGGGAATTGTACCAATCACCTCATGATTAGCTCCCGGCTCATCCCGTACATTTAAACGATCCCATGCAGCGACACGAGTAACAGAAAATACACGCGTACCAAATGCATAAGCAGACTCCACCACAACACTACCCATCGTCAATGCAACGGCTAGCAGTGATGTTGTTAATAAACTGTTCTTCTTCATAAGTGCCTCCTGGCTTTAATACTTCTGGGTAAGTTTCCTTAACGTCAAATTAACAATGAGTTTAGTAGAAAATATTTATATTACGAAAAATAGTCAAATGGCTAACGGAACTACACAATATTGCACCTTACATCTACCGAGCCACATGGAGTATAATGACCCGCTTATTCCCTAATTGTTTCCAAACTGAGCAAAATTATGTCAGGTAAAATTTTTATCCAAACACATGGATGTCAGATGAATGAATACGATTCAGCAAAAATGCTAGACGTATTAAACGATAAAAATGAATTAAAATTGACCGATGATCCTAACGAAGCCGATGTACTTTTACTCAATACCTGCTCTATTCGTGAAAAAGCCCAAGAAAAAGTATTCTCCTTACTCGGACGTTGGCGACAAATAAAAGAGCAGAACCCCGATGTGATTATTGGAGTGGGTGGTTGCGTCGCCAGCCAAGAAGGAGAGGAGTTAAGAAAACGCGCTCCCGTAGTTGATATTGTTTTTGGCCCTCAAACACTGCATCGTTTGCCAGAAATGGTGAAGCAGGTAAAAGAAGACAAACAATCAGTCGTTGATATTTCGTTTCCTGAAATTGAAAAGTTCGATAACCTCCCTGAGCCAAAGGCAGATGGTCCAACCGCTTTTGTCTCGATTATGGAAGGTTGCAGCAAATACTGTACCTTCTGCGTTGTCCCTTATACCCGTGGCGAAGAAATCTCTCGCCCTTTCGATGACATCATCGCAGAAGTTGCAGAACTTGCTAACCAAGGCGTAAGAGAAGTTAACTTATTAGGTCAAAACGTCAATTCATACCGTGGAAAAATGGATGATGGTGAAATTGCCGATTTAGCCTTACTTATTCATTATGTTGCCGCAATTGAAGGTATTGAGCGTATCCGCTATACCACATCGCACCCCGTAGAATTTAGCGATAGCCTAATCCAAGCCTATGCCGAAGTGCCTGAGCTAGTTGATCATCTGCATCTACCTGTACAAAGTGGTTCAGACCGCATACTTGCCGCAATGAAACGTGGGCACATGGCGGTGGAATACAAGTCAAAAATTCGCAAACTACGCAAAGTTCGTCCTAATATCAGCATGTCTTCCGATTTTATCATTGGCTTCCCCGGTGAAACAGATAACGACTTTGAAGACACCATGAAGCTCATCGAAGATATTGGTTTTGATCATAGCTTTAGTTTTATCTACAGCCAACGCCCTGGTACACCTGCATCATCAATGGAAGATAATGTAGAAATGGATGTAAAAAAACAACGCCTTGCACGCTTGCAAAAGCGCATCCTAGAAATGGCTGGAGAGATTAGCCAAAATATGGTCGGCACAACGCAACGCGTATTAGTTGAACGGCTCTCAAAGAAAGATCCAAAACAAATCTCAGGTCGCACAGAGAACATGCGTACCGTAAATTTTGATGGCCAAGCGAGACTAATAGGTAAGTTTGTCGATGTAAAAATCACAAAAGCCTACCCCAACTCTTTGCAAGGCAATATTGTTGCCGTTGAAGGAGACAAGCCAATGGAAATGACGGCAATCACGTAGTGGTTCAAATATTTGCCATTCTACCGAGTCTCTGCTCGGTAGAATAAGAAGCTCACAATCACTTTTTAGGCTTCCAAATAATTGCTTCTAGTTCCCACTCGCTTAGTGCATCAATTGGTGGCATTTTTCCATCTGGAAAATCATTCGGTTTTTTATCACCAAACATATAAAGCACATTCCCAGATTTAGGTGCATAACAAAGCACCTTACCAGATAACCCTTCCGTACCTGATGCACATTGCTCTAGCTGACCGTATGAATACACAGAACCATATTTCATACCTATCCAGTGACCTAAAGCATTACCAACAAGCTTATCTTTAACAACAACTGAAAATATTTTTGTTTGATCTAAAGCTGGATTAATCAGCAAAAGCGTATCCGTACCTTTCGAAACACGAATAACGGGGTAACTATCTTTGCCTTCGTTTTGCGTCTTAATCTCTTCGACATGGTATTCATAATTCTGAAAAGCTTCAGTAATTTGATGGATATTAAAAGGCGTTTGAGTATTAATTGGACCAATACCATCCTCAGATAAAACAATCTCAGCATTATTAAGCGATGCATTGCCACCATTTTTATCGGAATTATCTGAATCATTATCACCACAGCCCGATAGCAATAAAATAATACCACTTAAAAATAAACTATAAATAACGCGAGACGACAACATAAGCTTTTCCTTAGCCAATAATATAAAAACAAAGAAACCAACCGTTTATCCAAACAAATTGACCTTTAAACTTATTCTTCCATAAAACAACAAGAATTTCATGTGTCACGACAAATTACAAGGTACAAAAATTATCCTTAGCATTATACTTGCCATTCATTTTGACACGGCAGTAAATTAAATGGACGAAAACGACCGCACCAGCACAGACATCAATTGGGAAGATGAATTCAAAGATGACCCAGATTTTCTAGCCCTACCACTCGATGGACAAAAAAAACTTATCGATTTTCTCAACCGCTCAATGGAAATGAAATTAGCCGTTGTCTACGGCAATGAAGATGAGGATCAAGCAGAATCTTGCATTGACTGTGCCTCATACATGTCAAAATGCAAAGCCAAATGTTGCACCTTAATTTTTGCCTTAACACCAGAAGAAGCCAAAGCAGGTAAAGTAAAATATAATCAGGATAAACCCTATTTTATCGCTCGTGATAAAGAAGATGGCTATTGCCCACACATAGACAGAGAAACCTATCAATGTGATGTCTGGGACGATCGCCCTATTCGTTGTCGTGCCTATTCATGCGAAGAAGACAGCCATATTTGGCCAAATGGTTTTGGCATTGATTAAGCACGGAGGCAATCTTCGTGAAGCAGCCAAACAATACAACATCCCTCTAGAAAACTGGGTTGACTTATCCACCGGCATTAACCCCAATGGCTGGCTACCAGCCGAAATTCCAACCCATGTTTGGCAACGTCTGCCCGAAGAAAACGACGGATTAGTCGAAGCGGCACAGCAATATTATGGGGTCAAATCAATTCTCCCCGTCGCAGGCTCGCAAGCTGCTATCCAAACTCTACCTTTGTGTAGACGAAAATCTACAGTTGGTATCATCTCCCCCGCCTATGCAGAACATGCATACTGTTGGCGACAAGCAGGACATCACGTAATAGCTATCCAGCGAGAACAGATTGAGCAGCAATTATCCAATTTAGATGTTCTGATTATTATCAACCCAAATAACCCCGATACATTCCTAACACCCCATGCTCACTTAGTATCGTGGCATCAACAATTAGCGAAAAAAGGGGGATGGCTTATTGTCGATGAAGCCTTTATGGACAGCACACCAAAACACAGCTTACTCCAACAAAATTTAGACACTCTACCTAAGCTTATCGTCCTACGCTCATTAGGAAAATTTTTTGGGCTAGCAGGCCTGCGTCTTGGTTTTGTTATTGCTAAGCCCGAGCTGCTAGAAATCATTAGACAAAAACAAGGCACATGGGCAATCTCTCACCCTACTCGCTGGATTGGAAAACATGCTTTACAAGATAATGTTTGGCAAATTCAAAGCAGACAGTCATTACAACAATTATCCCAAGCTCTACAGCAATGCTTATCCTCAGTGAATCTTAAAAACGTCAAAACCACTCACTTATTTTGCTATATCCAATTAGAAACTGCCAAAGAACTAAGAGAGCACCTCGCCCAACATGGCATTTGGGTACGCTATTTTGATCAACCCAAGGCGATTCGTATTGGATTACCTCGCAATGAAAAAGAGCTGAATCGTTTAGGAAACTTGCTTGAGCGATTCACAGCATAGATAATGTCGGACTTATTTTTTCCAGATAGCAGTGTTATGAGCAAGCAACGCAAGGCAGTTTCCTTAATTTCAGGTGGACTAGATTCCATGTTGGCAACAAAAGCCATCATCGACCAAGGTATTCACGTTGAAGGCATTAATTTTTACACAGGCTTTTGTGTTGAAGGTCACACCCAAGCCATCCGTAAAAAAGACAAGAAAAAACCCAAACGTAATAACTCACTTTGGGTCGCTGAGCAATTGGGAATCAAACTGCATATTGTTGATATTGTTGAAGAATATAAAGATATAGTTATTAATCCTAAACATGGCTACGGAGCAAATCTAAACCCCTGTTTAGACTGCAAAGTTTTTATGGTCAAAAAAGCCCATGAATGGATTAAAAAGCATGATTTTGACTTTATTTTTACTGGCGAAGTCATCGGTCAGCGTCCTAAATCTCAACGCTTAGACACCATGCCGATTATCTCCGAAGAATCAGGAGCAGACGATCTATTACTTCGACCCATGTGCGCCAAAAACCTTCCCATGACAAAACCAGAACGTGAAGGCTGGGTAGATAGGGAAAAACTTTTTGACTTTAGCGGCAGAACACGCAAGCCACAAATTGCCCTCGCGGAAAAAATGGGAATCGAAGAATACTCACAACCCGCAGGCGGTTGTTGCTTTTTAACTGACCCTAACTACTCCGCCAAACTCAAAGACCTTTGGGCAAACCGAGGGGATAAATACTACGAACTTGACGATATTATGTTGCTAAAAATTGGTCGTCATTTACGTGTAAAAGACAACTTCAAAATGATGATCGCCCGCGAAGAAGGTGAAAACAACTTTTTACAAGGCTATAAAAAACAATTCATCTATGTAGAAATCACTAGCCACCCTGGACCACTCACACTACTCGACGGCGAAAACATAAGCGAAGACGATGCCAAACTAGCAGGTAGCATTGCAGGCAGATATAGCAAAGGTCGTGATGCTGATGAAATGACAATAAAAGTTGGCGGTTTAAACCTGAGAGAAAAAGAATATAAAATCAAAGCCCTAAAGCCCGAAGAAATCCAACAAGAGTGGTATTTGTAGACTCATCCTTATTTACAGCATAAACAAACTAAGATAAGCTCCCCCACCTATTGGAGAAGTGTCCGAGTGGCTTAAGGAGCACGCTTGGAAAGCGTGTGTACGTTAATCCGTACCGAGGGTTCGAATCCCTCCTTCTCCGCCATAGTCAAGTACGAGCAAGACCGAGAACAACTAAAACCCGCACTATAGCGGGTTTTTTTATGTCTGTTATATCCGTATTTGACCGCTAAGAACCCGTGAAAGCCGAGTAAAAAGCTGGTATATTTGCTGGTAAAGATGATTTTTTAAGTATTTCAATACCAGCAAATACAGTAATTTTAATGCTTCATCACTTGACTTGTATAAAATAAAAAAGACCAAAATAAGCCACAAACCCTTATATATAGCCAATCTAAGCATTTTTTCAATTGCTGGTATCGAGTAAATAACGTGATTTTTGATACCAGCTTATGAAAAAATACCATACCAGCAAACTATCTGACCTAGCAGTAAGACAAGCAAAGACCAAAGACAAAAAATACAAATTACCTGACGGGGGAGGGCTATATTGTGAGGTGCTTACAACAGGTACAAAAGTGTGGCGATATAACTACCGCCTCAATGGGAAGCAAAAGACCTACACCATAGGAAAATATCCAGAAGTTGGTTTAAGTGAAGCCAGAAGCAAACGAGATCAGGCAAAGGCAAAAGTTACCGCAGGAATTGACCCATCAAAACAAAAGCAGTTTGAAAGAAAAGCCATCAAAGAAAACAACTTTCAAGCCATTGCTGAAAACTGGCTTGAAAAGCATAAGCCTGAATGGTCAGAGTCCCATTATTCAAGAATCAAAAGCTATCTAAATAATGATGCTTTCCCATTATTAGGGAATCGTGATGTAGCAAGCATTGAAGCACCAGATATTATTATTGTTGTGGAAAAAGTCGCAGGAAGAGGGGCAATAGATGCCGCAAAACGAGTAAAAGGATTTATTCAACAAGTGTTTGATTATGCCGTTGCACATGGCAAAACAAAGCGAAACCCTGCGAGGGATGTAAACCTAAAACTTATATTACCCAAAACAGTAAAAAAGCATTATGCCGCGATTACAGAGCCAGTACAGCTAGGACACCTATTAAGAGCCATTGATAACTATCACGGAACAATTCAAGTAAGAGCCGCATTAAAACTATTTCCTATGGTAATGGTTAGACCCACAGAATTAACCAGTGCGGAATGGTCAGAGATTAATTTTGATACCAGCACTTGGACGATACCAGCAAAAAGGCGAAAATTAGAAAGACACATCAAAGAAGCCAACAAACCAGAAGATGCTCACATAGTCCCACTTAGTGAACAGGCACTAGAAATATTAAAAGACCTGCACCAGTACACAGGGAACGGTAAATACTTATTTCCATCAGTCAGAAGTAAAACACGCCCCATAAGAAACGACACCATAAGAACCGCATTAATGGCGATGGACTTTGACAACAACACCATAACAGCACACGGTTTTAGAGGTACAGCATCAACCTTTCTAAATACCTTGGGCTATCGTGGTGATGTAATAGAAGCTCAACTAAGCCACAAAGACAAAAACGAGATTAGAGAAGCCTACAACCACGCAGATTACATGGACGAAAGGCGGGTAATGCTCCAAGAATGGGCAAACTACCTAGATTCATTGCGTACTGGTGCTGAGGTGATACCAATAAAACGAGCAGGTTA
The DNA here is from genome assembly GCA_027024625.1 of Thiotrichaceae bacterium. Lineage (GTDB taxonomy): Bacteria > Pseudomonadota > Gammaproteobacteria > Thiotrichales > Thiotrichaceae > S015-18. The sequence goes on along the minus strand of JALVRY010000340.1, from coordinate 932 downwards.
GATAGTGATGAAAGACAAACCTAAAAATACAAAACCAGAGCCTTTGACTCGCATGTTAACGGAAAAAGAACTACAGGAGCTAAAGGATGATATGAAAAGGTCGGCAGATTATGCAGAGAAATATTTTAAAATAGGGAAATACAAAGAAGACAGTAGTTAACAAGACTGTGATACCGAGCAAGCTAGTAAGCTAGCACCCACCAAGATAGCCCGACGGGGCGAAAGGCTGGAGTCCTTCAACCAGCTTTCTTGGTTTTTTATTTTGAAGGATTGCAGAAGAAGGATGCACTATGTATGGATACTAATAATGATTGTATGTTTATTGGGAAAACTCTACCCATTGCGAAAGCATCTGAATTATTAGCAGAAAGAGACAATGGAGATAATGATTTTCGATGGGTGTTGCGTTATTGCCTAAACCAAGGAATAAAACTGTGTATTAAAATTCCAGCTTTTATTAACACATGGGAAAGACGTATAGATTATGCCAAAGCCCATACCTATGACTGCGGACAGTGCTTAGAAATACACGATGAACGAGAACGACTGCAAAATATTGAACTAACAAAAAACAAGCAAGGGCAAGAGATACATTTACTATACGGTAGCGAAGTTAAAGACGCTAATGGCAAAACTATTTCTGATGGTGATGTGATAGACGATATTCAATACCTCAAATTACCTGATGTATGTGAAAACTGTGGTCTGCATTCTCCCCCTATGATGGGAAAGGGAGATTACATAGGTGAACGTGCTGGTATCCTTTTTTTAGGGTACAAAGAGATTGAGCGATTTACTTATTCAGATATTAACATTCAAGGAATATCTAGGTTTTATGTTCTTGATGATAAATGGGGAGAAGAATTTGTTGATATTGAAATGGCAAGTGAAAAAGAGGTTATTGAATTTGAATGGAAAACACTGAAGCATGA
>JALVRY010000339.1 GCA_027024625.1 Thiotrichaceae bacterium | reverse complement strand
GTATTAAACTTATCATTAATTGTTTTCCATTCGCTTCTATTAACAGTGCCTATTTTCTTCCATTTGGTACGTATTTTATTAATATGTTGCGTTATTTCCTTCCAGTTTACATTTTTCCAGTCAGTTTCTTTTTCTAGTTTTTGTAGTTGTTCACAAATAGCAATGCGCTTTATTAGATTTTCCTTGCGATGTTGAGCTTCGTTAGCAAAGTGTTGTTGGCAAGGTTCGTAGGCTTGTGTGCAAATAGCGTCGAATTTTTCCCATAATTTTTGGTGTTGACTGGGATCCATTTTTCCTAATTGTTTCCAGTCATTTCGTAATTTCTTTATCTGTTTTGCACGAATAAGTGCTTCTATTGAAGTGTCATCACATAGTTGCTCTGCTTGTGCAATTAGCTGTTCCCTCGCTTTATCCGTACCCCAGTGTCTCCATGATTGTGCGGATTTAACAATGGGTGCAGCTGTGGCTAGTCGTTGTTTGATGGATGAATATTGCGCTTGGGGAATACCGTGGAGGTTGCGCAGTAGATTATTTGCTAATTGGAAAGATTTAATGGCACTGCCTAGTTGATCTTTTTCTATGTCAGATTCCATTGTATCTAGCAGTTGAGAAATTTTGTTAAGATTCTCTGAAAGTATTTCTTCTTGTTTAGTAGATTTATTTCGTAAGTTATTGATTAGTTGCTTGTATTGGCTACTAATGTCGGATATATCTAGGCCGATTGGAATTTTTAAGCTATTCCATTGCTTTTGAAGTTTGGTAATTTCTGCTTTTTGAATAGGGTGTTTTTGAGCATAGATTTGCTTAGCCTTGTCGAGTAAGTCTTGAAATTGCTTCAAGGCTTTTTGTTTCTGTTTGAATTCAGTGATTGTTTTTTGTAGATCTTTAATTGTAGCGTTGTATTGTTTCTCTTTAGATGTTAATTCTTCTGTAGGCAGTTGTTCTTGAATACTGTGCCAGTTTTCTCTTGCTGCTTGAATGATGTTATCAATTTCTTGTTGAGATACATTATGAGTAGCTGATGAGCTTAATTGTAGTGATAGGTTTTCTAATGATGCAATCATTGCAATGTAGCTTTTCCGTAAAGGAGCTAGTGCTTCTTCAGCTTTTTGATGTGTTTTTAATTTTTTCTCAAAGCTAGCTATGCCATGAGAGTAACGCTCTTGCAATTTGGTTGGAATGTTGCAATTGCTATTTTTCCACTGTTGCTGGATGGTTAAAAAGCGTGTTTTATCTTGTTCCCAGCGTGAGTTGTCTCCTAGAGTTAGTAACTCGTTGCAGAGGTTATTTAGTACATCTAGTTGCTTTTGTTTATCTTGCTCAATTTTTAGTTTTTCTTTTATAAGTTGTCGTAAACGCTTGTTATTTTTACTCAAACTTTCTAGTTTTTTTAAGTTTTGAAGGTCTGTGATCTTTTGTGCTGCAAGAAATTGAATCTCTTTAGATACATCAGTACTTGCTAGATCAAAAAGTAGGCTTTGATTACTAATCTGTTCAAGTGCTTGTTTACGAACGCTAATACTTTTCTGGGAATCTGCAGCAATTTTCTCATGAATGCTTTTATCTTGGATAAATGAGTAAACCAGAGCTAGGGCTTCATCATCAATTGAATGGTCTATAGCAAGCTCATTAATACGCTTTTGAGCAGAATTTGCTACTGCTCCACTTGCATGTGAAATAATGTAAGTAAGTGCTTTTATATCCTGAAGGTTCTTAATAGCAGCTAAACGAACATCAATATCAGGATCATTTTTAGCTAAGTTAATAAGTTCACTACTATGCTTGTCAAGGTGCTTTAATGCTTTTATACGGGTGGATGGATTTTTACTTTGCCATTTTGGTTTAAAAAGATTCTTTAGCATTTGTTGTCCTATAAAGCCACTGTGTCACAGAAACCCCGCTATTATTTGATATTGATATAATTTAACGAGGGGAAACGGGATAGTAGCGTTTCAAAGTGACTGATAACTTAATCAATCATGAGGTTTCCTTCTGAAACCTCTAATCTGTTAAATAATTAATCAGTAAATGGTAAAGCTTTTTAGGATATTTTGCTATCTATCTAGTTTGTGTAAACTCTCTACTTTGTGATCTAATTCTTGTTTTTGCTGTTCTGCTCGGGTCAAACTATTTTGCAGTTTCTGATTTTCTACTTCAGTTTGGCCAATATTGCGTAACACGATGGCAAGTTTCCGTTGAGTTTCACGGTATTTAAGGCGTTCTTCTGGGGCAAGTTCTTTTATTTGTGCTTCTGTTAGTAAAGATTCTTGGATGTTATTTTTTAATTCCTCAGGAAGAAAATCTGTTAATTTATTCTTTTGTGCGGGAATTTTGTAATCATCTGGCTTCATTTCGATTGTGCTATCCTGTTCCTCTGCTTGCTCGGTAGGCAAAGCAGGTTTTGTTGGTGATGGAGCTTGGTAAGCTACTTTAGTTACTGTTTCTATTGGTTTCTTTCTTTCAGAAGTTAGCGTGGTTTTTATTGATTCAGCAGAACTTGTTTGGACTGCTTTATTTATTCCCCTTGGTTCAGGGCTAAAAAAAATGAATAAAATACCAGCTAGTAGTATCGCAAAAATGATAAGGGCATAACGTGTAATAGTTTCTTGAGTATTGCTGCTAATTTCCATAATTACTCTCTTTTTACCTTAATCCTTTAGGCTTAAGTCCGTTTAAATATTTTCTTCCACCAGCGTTTTCTGTTATTTGGCTGTGGGAGGGCTGAAGGTAGATCAATAGGTTGTATTTTTGATAGTATCCAAGCGGGTACAGGCGGAGCAGTTCCAGTGCTGCATGATGTGCCAAGGTTGTTTGGATCAAAAATTTTAATGAAAGTGGGGTGTGTTTTATTGTCCACATAAACAATGCCACAATAATCTTCACTATGTTCTTGTCTTAAAAGTTTATCAACTTCTAGAATAAATTTTTCCAAGTCTTTATAAGTGGTTGTATTTTTGGGAGGAACTTCACCAACGGCATAAACATACCAATCATCAGACTTTATTGACTTTAGTACTTCCCATAGTTCATCTAACTGAGACCATCGCAATATTCCGCTAAATGTTCCCATAAATGTTTGATAATAAATGTTTGTTTCTGCTTTCATTATTTTATCTGCTCAATAAACTCTAGTGCATTAGCATCGGGATCTCGACAAAATAATGCTTGTCGACCTGATTTACTCAATGTATACGCTATTTTAGCACATTCTAATTTATCAATGATTAATTGCAGGTTAGCAACAGTAAAAGCGGCATGACGATCATGTCCACCATGCTTTGGTCTGTTGTCTACTGAGTCTGGGTTAGGAAGCTCTAATAAATGAATTTGCTGTTGCTTAGTTACAGCCAACCAAGCACCAGGGTAACCTAAGTCTGGACGATGATTATCAAGTCTCATACCAAATAATTTAGTGTAAAAATCGATAGATATCTGAGTGTCTTTGACTAGAAAAGAAACATGCTGTATTGATAGAAGATTATTTTCCATAGTAGTGACGATATGTTGCTATTTAGAGTTTGTTTAGGCTGAAAATTAAATTCATTACTGCTGTTAAGAGTTGTTGTTATCCTAATATCTTTTACCTGAATTCGCGACTTCAATAGCTTATTCACTATGTCGTAGTGAAGTCACGGATTCAGGTTTTAGATAAAAGAATAGTGATGCCCCTCTTTCATGAAGCTAGAATATCATAGTATGTAGCAACTAAAACTTTGATAGAGCGTTTATAATTTTGACTGGTGATTTAAAGCAATCAAGCTACGCTCCGCTTGTCATAGAATTATGTCACTGCTATTTTGCTCAAGTATACTCGAGAAAATTCTAAACAGATCATAGAAGTGATCGACTGATTAATAACAAAAAAATAATAGAATTTAAGAGGTATTTAAGGG
>JALVRY010000338.1 GCA_027024625.1 Thiotrichaceae bacterium | reverse complement strand
TTACCTGATAGTTTACGCCGTATCCGTAGTGCCATCGAAGCCAGTGTGCCTGTGGGATTCAATATGCATAAGTACTACAAAGTGCAGGCTTCAACGCTCAAAGCAATGGATAAACATCTACAGCCGATAACCGATAAGCACCCAGGCTTAACCAAAATGATGCGTAATTTCGGACGAACATGGGGCTATCAATTAGCAACGCTTGGCGGTGGAAATCATTTTATCGAGCTATGCTTGGATGAAAATGATGATGTGTGGATCATGTTGCACTCAGGGAGTCGAGGTATTGGCAATGTCATGGGACGGTACTTCATTAATCGAGCTAAAAAAGAAATGGGAAATCTACTTGGGCGTTTACCCGATAAAGATTTAGCCTATTTCAGAGAAGGCACGGAGTCGTTTGATGATTATGTCGAAGCGGTAACGTGGGCACAAGACTACGCCATGATCAATCGTCGAGAGATGATGCGATTAGTCGTGAAAGCCTTACAGGATCATTTGCCTGCTTTCAAAGCAACCAAGGAGGCTATTAACTGTCATCATAACTATGTACAGAAAGAACATCATTATGGAGCAGATGTATATGTGACTCGTAAAGGTGCAATTCGTGCTGGTGTTGATGAGCTAGGAATTATTCCCGGTAGTATGGGAGCCAAGTCGTTTATTGTGCGAGGCAAAGGTACAAATGCCTCCTTCTGCTCATGTTCACATGGAGCAGGACGAAGCATGAGCCGCAGTCAAGCAAAACGACGTTTTAATACCCAAGATATGGAACGCTTAACGCAAGGTATTGAATGCCGCAAAGATAAGTCAGTTATTGATGAAATTCCTGCGGCATATAAAGACATCGATCAAGTCATGCAACACCAAAATGACTTGGTAGATGTTGTGCATACATTGAAGCAAGTCGTTTGTGTTAAGGGATAATGTACCGCCTAAACCTGTGATTTTATTAATTTAGGTATCACTGTAGGGTCATGGAGACTGCAAATATTGTAATTTTTGTGACCCTCTTAGCATGTAAAAAAGGAAATAAAGATGAGTAAAAAACCAAAGCGTGGTAACCCCATCGCTCAAGCTGCAATTATGCGGAAGGGTGGTGTCCACGAAAAAAGCAAATCTGCTAAACGGCAGAAATCCAAACGTAAGCTTCGCAATGAAGTGAATAAGTATCTGGTCGCTGACAATAAGGCTGGCGACCAGCCTTCTTTATATTTACTCGCCGCCTAAATAGGCAAAGCAATCACTACACATACTTTGACTCAATTCACTCGTAATTTGCAATTTTCCTTTGTATATCGACTATATTTAGGAGTTTTAAGACAAAATAAGAATTTCCATAATTTATAATTGCTCTATGATTAGTGAATGAAAAATTATTTATCTCAATTACTTCTCGATGCTGCTCAACGCTTTACCCCTTTTTTGGATTGGATAGGTGAGCTTAAAAACCCTGAAACGATTAAGGCTGATATTTTGGCAGGGGTTACTGTTGCTTTAATCTTGATTCCACAGTCGATGGCTTATGCTCAGTTGGCAGGTTTACCGCCACAAGTGGGTTTGTATGCAGCATTCCTTGTGCCGATTATTGCTGCTTTGTTTGGCTCATCTCGGCAGTTGCAAAATGGCCCTGTTGCTATTATTTCTTTAATGTCGGCGGCGGCATTGATTCCTCTGGGTCTAAGTATGGAGGAATATGTGGTTTATGCCGCTATGTTGGCAATTATGGCAGGTGTAATTCAAGTGGTATTGGGCTTACTTAGGCTTGGTGTTTTGGTGGATTTTCTTTCACATCCAGTTGTAATTGGTTTCACCAATGCTGCTGCAATTGTTATTAGTAGCCTACAAATTGGGAAGCTTCTTGGGATCAATATTGATTCTGGGCAACATTTATATGAAACATTGTGGAACTTACTTTTAGCGATTCCTGAAAAAACGCATTTCCCAACATTATTGATGGGCAGTTTTTCAGTATTTTTGCTTTTGGGTTTTAAAAAGTTTGCACCAAAAACTCCAGGTATTTTGTTTACGGTTGTCGTTACAACGCTGGTTTCATGGCTAATAGGTTTCGATATGCTGGGTGGAAGTGTCGTAGGGGAAGTTGCCGCGGGTTTGCCATCTTTCTCTATTCCTGTGATTCATTCAGAACATTTTACTGCCTTATTGATGCCCGCATTAATGATTGCCTTATTAAGTTTTGTTGAGGCCTTTTCTATCGCAAAGGCAGTTGCCTCAAAAACTCGCCAGAATTTATCCGCAGATCAAGAAATGGTAGGTGGAGGTTTAGCCAATATAGTTGCAGGTGTAACACAGGGATATGCGGTTTCAGGGTCTTTTTCACGTACAGCGGTTGCTTATGATGCGGGAGCGAGAACAGGTTTTACAGCAATAGTTTCTGGTTTAATTGTGGGAGTTACACTGCTGTTTTTGACCCCCTTATTACATTATTTGCCGATTGCGACATTGGCTGCGGTTATTATTGTTGCGGTCGTTGGTATGATTCAATTTCAGCCTTTTAAACATGCGTGGAAAGTAAATCCGCATGATGGCATTGTTGCTTTAGTCGTCTTTATTGTCACTTTGTACTTTGCTCCGCATTTAGAGTGGGGGATTTTTATTGGTATTGCTTTATCTCTTGGTTTGTATATCTATCGTACGATGCAACCACATTTTGCAGAACTTGCCTTGGATAAAGATGGTGCTTTTCGTGATGCCCATTTATTTGGCATGAAAACCAGTTCATCATTGGCTCTATTTCGTTACGATGGTGATTTATATTTTGCTAATGCTGGTTATCTGGAGAAACGTTTGTTAAACGCAGTTGCCAATAAACCTGAATTAAAAGTATTAATATTAGACCTTGAGGCAGTTGATCAGATTGATGCAACAGGTGAAGAGATGCTGATGCATATGTCTGAGCGCTTAGATGAGGCGGGTATTGAGTTTTTTATCACACGACCAAAATTTAAATTAAGCGATGCTCTCAAGCGTTCTGGTTTATATGATCGTATTGGTGAAGAACATTTTTTTGCAAAACGTGTGCAAGCTTTAGATGCTATTAAAGAAAAATATGGGCAACAAGTGGATATGAGTCACCTGCTCAAATACAAGCCGAAAGTGTCAGAGATTCCTTAACATATTTTTAAACCTTTTGCTATGTTGCTAAGTACCGTTATAATGGCTTGATTATATTTATATTGATTTTAAGGATTGAAAATGGCACGTGTTACAACAGAAGATTGCATGGATTATGTTGATAATCAATTTGACTTGGTCTTAAAAGCAGCCAAACGAGCTCGTGATATTGCGTATGGTGCACAGCCTCTTGTTGAGGAAGATGGTGATAAGCCAACAGTTATTGCGTTACGTGAAATCTCAGAAGGGTTGCTTGATGCAAATGCAGTAGAGGCGGCAGATAAAGCTGATTCAGAAGCACAAGATGCTGCCACTGAGTAGCCTCTTTCAAGTGCAGTTTAAAAGAGACTGCAAAAGTATTTATGGAATGTGAGAAGAATAATTAAAGTCCTTCATGTTTTAGCTTATATTTTTGCAGTTCCTAAAGCTGCTTCGGGATGATGTAGCTTTTTTCTCTTCCCTGTACATCAAAGGTCAAAGATGACAGATACTTCATGGACTACTAAGAGAAACTTACCAAACGATGAGTTTCGTGTTGCCAACCTAATTATGCTGGTTGAGCAATACATGTCTAGTGAAGATGCAAGTAAAGTATATGATGCTTTTCTTTTTGCTGCCGAAGCCCATAACGGTGTCATGCGAAAAGATGGTCTACCCTATATTACCCACCCTATAGAAGTTGCTCGAATCCTTGCTGATTTACGTATGGATGTGGATGTTATTCGAGCTGCTCTTTTGCATGATGTAGTCGAAGATTGT
>JALVRY010000337.1 GCA_027024625.1 Thiotrichaceae bacterium | reverse complement strand
CTGAAAAACTGCCGACAATGGCAAGGTGAGCCATGCGTACTTGTGGGTAATCTCCTTCTTCGATAATCGAAAGCTTACGTTGCATTGCTGTATTAGCTGGCCATTTGGCACGGACAATATCGAGAAAACGGGCGTTAATTTCGTAGATAATATCTAATAGGCGTGGCAATAATTGTTCAAACAACTTTACTGGCCATTTTTCTAAAGCTTCTGGCAATAGTGTGTGGTTGGTGTAGGCCATTGTTTTTGAGGTTATCTTCCATGCTTCGTTCCAGCCTAGTCCTTTTTCATCCATTAGCAGACGCATTAGCTCTGCAACGGAGATAGTTGGATGGGTATCATTCATTTGGAATACATTTTTTTCGGCAAAATGCTGGTAGTTTTTGCCTTCTCTTAGCTCCCAACGACGCAACACATCCTGCAAGCTTGCCGATGCTAAAAAGTATTGCTGACGTAAACGAAGTTCTTTGCCGTTTTCACTACTGTCATTGGGGTACAATACCATTGTGATATTTTCGGCTGAGTTTTTTGCCGCCATTGATTCGACATAATCCCCCGCATTGAATTCATGTAGATCAAATTCGTCAGTTGCGGCGGCTTTCCACAGTCGCAATGTGTTGACGGTATCATTGTTATAGCCTGAAATTGGCACATCGTAAGGCACGGCAAGTACATCATGCGTATCAACCCAGTGGGCTTTTAGCTGCATATTGCCGTCATGATAAAATTCGGTGCGTCCACCAAACTGCACTCGCTGCGTATATTCAGGGCGGCGAAGTTCCCAAGGATTGCCATGTTTTAGCCATTGGTCTGGCTCTTCTTCTTGGTAGCCATTGTTGATTAGTTGGCGGAACATACCGTACTCATAGTGCAAACCATAACCCAATACAGGCAGGCTCAAGCTTGCACAGCTATCCATAAAGCAAGCAGCTAAACGCCCTAGCCCACCATTACCCAAACCTGCATCTGCCTCTACTGCTTCAATTTCTTCCAGATCTAAACAAAATCCTTCTAGGGTTTCACGCATATTATCCGTGAGATCAAGATTCAACAGATGATTACCTAAAGCTCGCCCCATTAGGAACTCTAAGGATAAGTAATAGGCTTGCTTAACCCCCTTCTTTTCCTGAGCTGAACGTGTTTTATGCCAATTAACAACGACACGATCACGCAAGGTTTTTGAAACCGCTTCAAATAGATAACAAGGTGAGCAACCATTCTTACGACCTAGGTGGTAAAGAAGATAGCGTTTAAAACTCTTAGCCAGTGCATCGGGGCTACTTGATAGCTTATGAATTTCATTAGGAATACAATTTTCCATTTTTTATAATTTTTCCATTGGTGTATAGAGTTTTATATATTCACGGGCACTTTTATCCCAGCTAAAATCTTGCTGCATTGCCGTTCGTTGTAGTTGGTTCCAGAGTTTTTTCTGTTGGAATAATGTTAATGCTCGCTGGATGGTTTTATATAACTCATTCGCTGTTGGCTCATCAAAAACAAAACCTGTGGCGGTTTCGATTAAAGCAGTTTTTGAACCTTTTTTAAACTGAGCATCAACCACCGTATCAGCTAAACCGCCCGTTCGATGAACGATAGGTAATGTGCCATAACGTAGACTATATAGCTGATTCAGTCCGCAAGGTTCAAAACGTGAAGGCATAAGGAACATATCGCTACCTGCTTCAAGCAGATGTGCTTTTTCTTCTGAGTAGTCGATGGATACCATAACTCGCTCAGGGTATTGCTCATTGAGTTGCAGTAATTGAGCCTCAAAATGAGGGTGTCCTTTGCCGATAAAAACAAAATTGGCATTGCTGGATTTGAGTAGTTGAGGAATTGCCTCAATGATCATATCCACACCTTTTTGTTCAACTAAACGACTAACCATGCCTAGCAAGGGTGCAGCTAAATTTTCTTTGGTTGCGGCAACACCATTGGCTTCCAACAAAGCTTGCTTGTTCTTTTGTTTACCGGGGTTACGGCGTTTTTCTGAATAATGATACGGTAATAGTGGATCAGTTTGTGGATTCCACGCATCTGTGTCAATACCGTTTAAAATGCCTTTTAATTTGTAAGCACGGTGTGACAGCACCCCTTCTAAGCCATAGCCAAATTCAGGAGTGCAAATTTCTTTGGCATAGCTTGGGCTAACTGTGGTAATGACATCTGAATAGATGATTCCCGCCTTGAGCATGGAAAAATTGCCATAAAATTCTACACCTTCTGCTGACCACCATTGTATCGGCAGTTGTAAGCGGTTGTATTCTTCGTGAGAAAAATAGCCACCATAGGCAAGATTATGAATGGTAAAGACTCGCTTTGGGCGATCTACCTCATTATCTAAAAAGGCAGAAACCAAACCTGTTTGCCAATCGCTGCTATGCACTACGTCTGGTTTCCAGTTGAGCTTTAGGGCATCCATTCCTAACTTGGCAACTGCTTGTGAAAAAAGACTAAAACGCTCGGCATTATCAGGCCAGTCATAGCCATCTTCATGTGCATAGGGATTACCTGCACGATCAAAAAGCTGTTGGCAATCGACCAACCAAATCGGCATGGCAAATTTTTCATGCTTAACTTCTAATATACGAACAGAATGTTCTTTGCCTGCAAGATTTAAAGACAACCAGCCAAGGATTTTAAAGCTATCAAGTTGCTGTAAAACACCACGATAGGCTGGCAAGATAAGCCGAACATCAATGCCTTGTTCCAGTAAAGCATGTGGCAAGCTGTAAGCCACATCACCCAAGCCACCCGTTTTGATTAAAGGCCAAACTTCACTGCTGGCGAATAAAACTTTCATTACTGTTCCTTATCAATCTTTAAAAACAATGCACCCAGCGGTGGCAATGTGATGTTGATAGAATGCTCAAAGCCCGACCAAGGGGTGTCTTCTGCTATGATTTTGCCTTGGTTGCCGCTATTACTGCCTGCATAATAGCTTGAGTCTGTATTCAGCACTTCTTGATAGTCAAGCCCGCTTGGCACACCAATTCGGTAGTTTTCCCTAGTGACAGGTGTAAAGTTCAAGATACAAACCACATGCTCACTTCTATCTTCATTCCAGCGAATAAAGCTTAATACAGACTGGCTTGAATCGTGACAATCTATCCATTGGAAACCCTCGGAGGAGAAATCTAACCCGTGTAATGCAGCTTCGTTTTTATACAAGTGGTTTAGATCAGTTACAAGCTGTTTTATGCCCTGATGCGTATCATATTCCAGTAAACTCCAATCCAGTGGTTTTGACTCACTCCACTCATTCCATTGGGCTATTTCACCGCCCATAAACAATAATTTTTTACCCGGATGAGCATATTGCCACGCATAGAATAATCGTAAATTCGCAAATTTTTGCCAATCATCGCCTGGCATTTTGTTCAGCAAACTATACTTCCCATGTACGACTTCATCATGGGATAGCGGTAAAACAAAGTTCTCACTGTAAGAATAAATCTGACTAAAAGTCAGTTGATCATGATGGTATTGGCGGTAGATGGGATCATTTTCAATGTAGGCGAGATTGTCATTCATCCAGCCCATGTTCCACTTCATTGAGAAGCCTAAACCACCAATTTCTACAGGGCGTGAAACCATCGGCCATGCAGTCGATTCTTCTGCCATTGTCACAACACCTGCATGTAAACCATGCACGGTAGTATTCATTTCTTGCAGGAATTTAATGGCTTCTAGATTCTCTCTGCCGCCCTGTTCATTGGGCAACCATTCACCATCTTCGCGTGAATAATCCAAATACAGCATTGAAGCAACAGCATCGACACGCAGGCCATCAATATGAAACTCATCCAGCCAGTAAACAGCATTGGTGATAAGGAAATTGCGGACTTCATTACGCCCATAATTGAAGATCAGTGTCCCCCAATCTTGATGTTCGCCT
>JALVRY010000336.1:1538-11508 GCA_027024625.1 Thiotrichaceae bacterium | reverse complement strand
ATATTGGTGAATACCTTAACGGATAAAACCTTACCAGAGCTTGATGGTTTGTTTATCGGTGGTGGCTTCCCTGAAACTCATATGCATCAACTTGCTAGTAATATCAGTATGCGAGAATCAATCAAGCAAGCTATTGATAATGGTTTGCCAACCTATGCCGAGTGTGGAGGCTTAATGTATCTTGCCAAAAATTTAATTTGGAAGGATGAACGTGCCGAGATGGTAGGTGTTATACCTGCGGATGCTGTGATGCATGATAAACCACAGGGTAGGGGATATATAAAGCTAGTAGAAACAGAAAAAATGCCATGGCCTGCCGATGAAAAGCGACAAAAAAATCAGATAATTAATGCCCATGAGTTTCATTATTCAAACTTAGAAGGGCTGAGAGAAAAAGGAGAATTTGCCTATCAAGTTTTACGTGGACAAGGGATTGATGGGGAGCATGATGGCTGGATATATAAGAACCTACTAGCATCCTATGCCCATATGCGTGACACTGAACAAAACCACTGGGCAAAACGTTTTGTTGCCTTTGTAAAAGCTAATCAGTAGCTAAAGAACTTATTGAAAAATTCTAGCCAGCTTAGTTGTGCTGTTCTAAAGTAACCTTGTAATTTAAGGTTTAGAATGACTTTATCATTAAATACTAATATACTCGCGACACGTGTTTAATAATCGTTTTGATTCCCAATTACATCAAAATGATCAAATCTAAGGGTAAGCTATGATCACAGTATCTCCAGAAGCTGCGGCACAAATTAAAATTTCAGCAGAACAAGGCAAAGCAGAAGGGCTTGCGTTACGTCTTGCTATTCACCAAAAAGATGATAAAAGTTTTCATTATGTGATGGGGTTTGATGAAAATTCAATGGATGGTGATATGACCATTGATAGCAACGGCGTGAAACTTGTTATCGATAGCGAATCACAGAAGCTAGCAGCAGGTTTGAAATTAGACTATGTAGATTTGGAAGGAAAAATGGAGTTTGTTTTCTTGAATCCAAATGATCCATCTTACCGTGCACCAACAGAAGATTAGATGACAGTTTGATATTTTATGTCATCAGATAATATTGTTAATGTTTCTCTTACTGAAATAAAAAAGGCGCTGCCTTCTCGTAGTGAGCACGATACGGCTGCTGAGACAAAAAAACTAAGTGGTAAGCAGAAACGAAATAGTCGTTCTAGGGTAACAATTCGTTTCCCACGTTTAGCTCAAATCGCTTTTATAGTGCTATCCGTATTGTTCATGATTATTGGTGCAACTTATTTCTGGGCAATTAACATCGCAAGTGAGTTTACTTGGGTCGCAAAGGTAATGACCGCACTTTGGCTTGGAGCAGGTCTTGGTGTATTTGGCTTATTTTATTGGGGATGGCGAGAGTTTAGTCGTTTTGGCAATGATTTATCCGACTGGGCATTGAAAATGCGTGATGACCAGCTTGATGCTCGTATGCCTATATCAAGTTCTCCCTTGAGCACATCACGCTTACTGCGAGAAAGAATTAATAATATCTCTCGTGACTATCAAGAGCTTTCCTCAAAGCAAAGAAAACGACTCTCTCGTCAGCAAGCCCATATCAAAAAGAAAAAACATTATTTAAATGTGTTGTATGACGTGGCGACCTGCATAAATGAATCGCAAAATCTTGAGGATTTGTTACAACGCTTTTTGTATACCCTAAAAGACGTAGTAAATGCAGAAGCAGCAACCGTACGTTTGTTAGATCAAAATGATAAAATGCGATTGGTTGCAAGCATTGGTTTATCGGAAGCGGTAATTGAAAAAGAAGATATATTACCGGTTGATGTCTGTATGTGTGGTAAGGCGGCATCTGGCTCTAAAATTAGAACTCGCACCGATATAATGAAGTGTGGAAAGCTGATGAGTCAGCAGTTTTCGAGTGATAGCCAAGTTGAGCTACTGGCCATCCCACTACGCTATCGTGGAAAAACCTTGGGTGTTTATAACCTTTTTGTCAAGGGAAAGAGCAAGGTACTATTATCAGAAGAACATGAGTTACTTAGTAGTATTGGTCAGCATTTGGGGATGGCGATTGAAAAATCCAGTGTGGATCAAGAAGCCAAAATGCTATCAATTATTGAAGAACGAACACGTATGGCACATGAGTTACACGACTCATTAGCTCAAACTCTAGCTAGTTTACGTTTTCAGATACGCTTATTTGATGACACCTTAAATCAAGGTGATGATGCATCAATTTGGCAAGAGCTGGAGAAATTAGAAGAAAATATTGACTTGGCTTATGCGGAACTGCGTAGCTTGATTACACATTTTCGTGCACCTGTGGATGGTAAAGGCATCGTGCATGTTATTGAGCGTTTAGTTGATCGTTTCAAGCAAGATAATGATATTGAGGTTTTCTATTATCATAATTGGTCACTAGAAAACTTAGAAAGAGATATAGAAATAGAAGCGGTACGAATTGTACAAGAAGCACTGGCGAATATTCGTAAACATAGTAAAGCAAAGACAGTAAGAATTTTATTGCATAGCTCTGAAGATGGTAAATGTAGTGTTTTGATTGAAGATGATGGCATAGGCTTACCCGATGATCGTCCTAAACCGAATAAGAAAACGGGAGAGCACATCGGTTTGAGTGTTATGCAAGAACGGGCAAAACGTATAAATGGTGAAATTCAATTTGATAGCGATGACGGTGAGGGCACTTTAATCCAATTAAATTTTGAAGTTTGACATTAATTAACACTACCATTAGAGATATACGCTACACTAAGCGAAAATTTAAGCATATTACACACTACTGCACTTGCATGGTGTTAGGTTTGTGTTGTTGCTTTAATATAAATTTAAACTAGAAGTCTCCCCATTATGAATGAAAAAGTATTAATAATTGATGATCACACCTTATTCCGTGCTGGTTTAGAAGATTTGTTGGTTCGCCGAGGTATAGAGGTGGTTGCTGCAGTTGGTAGCGGTCAAGAAGGTCTAAAATGTGTCGGTGAATTGAAGCCTGATATCGTGTTGCTTGATATGCGGATGCCTGAGATGGGAGGGCTAACGGTCTTGAGCCAACTGAAAAAGGCATATTCATCACTTCGCGTTGCCATGTTGACTACCAGTAATGCAGAGAGTGATATTGTTGAAGCTTTACGCAGTGGTGCTCAAGGTTATTTATTAAAAGACATGGAGCCAGATGAGCTTGTCGTTGCGTTACGCTCGATTATTGCAGGTGATACTGTTGTTGCTCCAGAACTTGCGCCCATCTTAGCAAAGGTTGTTAGAGGGGAAGCAATTCCTGATGAAAAAGAAGTCAATCCATTTTCAAAGCTAACGCCGCGTGAGTATGAAATTTTGACGCTGCTAGCGGAAGGCCAGAGTAATAAGGTTATTGCCAGAAATCTGGGGATATCCGATGGTACAGTAAAACTACACGTAAAAGCTATTCTAAGAAAATTAGAAGTCAGTTCACGTATCACTGCTGCGGTTATGGCAGTAGAAGCAGGTATCAAACGAAAATCATAGGGCTTAATGATGAAAACGTTTAATCAGCTGATTGCAGATGCCTTGCCTGCAATAGAAGAGATATTTCCTTGGGATTTAGAAGAAATGTTGAAAGAAAATCCCGACTTGATGCTTGTTGATGTTCGCGAGGGCGATGAATATGCCTTTGCTCATATTCACAATTCCCTGCATGTACCAAGAGGTATTTTAGAAACCTCTTGTGAATGGAACTATGCTGAGACAATCCCGGCGTTGGTTAAGGCACGAAAAGAGCCTATTGTCGTGATCTGTCGTTCAGGTAACCGCAGTGTCCTAGCAGCTTATACGATGCATTTATTGGGCTATGAAAAGCTCTACTCATTAAAAACAGGCATAAAGGGTTGGAATGATTCTGATGGCGAATTGTTTGATATTAATGGCGAGTCCGTAGACCCAGATGAGGCTGATGCATTCTTCAATCCACCTATTGCAGATGAGCAATTAGAGCCAAAATAGTAGTTAAGTAGGAGTGCATAACTAATTTAATATTTTCCGTTATTCATTCATTCTCTCAGTCGCGTAGCACGGGCTATGCTTCTTCGACAATGAATGGATATCAAAAAATATCCTTCGCAAATTTAGTTAAATTAATTATGCACTCCTACTTATCGCACAAGGGGATCTTCAACTTGTTTCCTAGCCTCGTCACCTAATAAAACTTCAATGAGTTTGAGGCTAAAATCCATTGCCGTACCGGGGCCGCGAGAAGTGATAACATTGCCAGCTATTTCAATTTTTGTATTACTTAATTGTACTTTTGACATATCAATTTGCTCAAGAGAGCCGGGATAGGCAGTTGTATTCTTTCCGTTTAAAATACCATTTGTTACGAGTACTTTAGGTGAGGCACAAATAGCTGCAATATATTTCCCCTTACTATTGAGTCGATTAATAAGTGTATGAATTCTCTGATCTGCATTTAAGTTATCAGCACCGGGTAAGCCACCAGGTAGCACAAGTAAATCAAAATCATCATTGAGTACAGAATCCAATGTAGAGTCAGCGATAATAACGGTTTGTCTTGCACACTGAACGGGAGCATCGCTTAAACTTGCGGTGATCACTTCGATATTGGCTCGACGTAATATATCAATGATAGTGACGGCTTCTAATTCTTCACAGCCTTGAGCTAACGGAACTAATACTCGAATATTTTTGGTCATTTTTATTATCCTTGGTTGGGAGCTTGTCTAAGTAGGAGTGCACACACATTTAACAATTTACTGGTCTATTTTCCGCTATTCAAGCCATTCTCTCAGTCGCGTAGCACGGCTATGCTTCTTCGATAATGATTTGAATATCAAAAAATATTCTTCGCAAATTTTGTTAAATTAATTATGCCCTCCTACTTATTTGTGTTTGCTGGATTGCTTAAATATACTTGATTTTATTGAATTATGAAGAAAATCCCCCATTGTTTACGAAATTTTTCCAGTCTTCTAAGGTAAAAAATGATGATGCTACTTAGTGAATTTTTGCTCAAAAATGGCGATCAAATTACATCATTTGATGATTTAAAAAAAGGTATTCAAAAAGAGGCAATAGAAACGGGTCAACTTTATTTTCAAGTAGATATAGAACCCCCTGTTTATAATGATCGTCCGACAGATTGGCATAATCAACTTGAATTAGCATTTGAATCTGCGAGGTAGTTTATGTTCTGGGAAGAAGAAGAGGATAAAACCCTGCCGTATGAAGTAGCAGATGACGTAATTGACCTTAGCTTTGCAACGCAGTGTAAAGAGCTACCGATTGATCATGCGTGGGCACTATCGCAAGCTATTATTCAAGAACTTCCTTGGATGCGGGAAGAAAAATTTGCGGGAATACACCAAATTCATGTTGCTGAGTCTGGTAATGGCTGGGAACGCCCAGAGAATGTTACAGATGAAACCTTACGCCCTTCACATCGTACAAAATTGGTTTTACGCATTCCGAAAGCACGGTTAAAAGATGCAGAGACATTGGTGGGTAAAACAATCAGCATATCAGGATACCCCTTAACGATAAAGAAACCTCGTAAAAAGGTTTTGGTTAATTCGTCAGTGATATTTTCCCGCTATGTGCTTTCAGATAAAAATGAAGATGAAAATACTTTTTTGATGAGGATGGCAGCAGAGGTCGAATCTATTACGGGTGAAAAAGTTAAAAAAATGATGTGCGGTAAAAGTTATACCATTAAAACTCCTGAGGGAGACCTGCTTGCTCGTCATTTAATGATTGCAGAGCAAACTAATGACGCTTCTATCAAATTACAGCAATATGGTTTAGGTGGGGGGCGTGTGATGGGCTGTGGATTGTTCTTGCCACATAAGGGTATTCGTTCTTTGAAGCCAACAGAGTAGTTAACCTTTGTTTAGGAAAAATGTTTATTCTTATTTCTTAGGTTAACTGTTTTATAGTTTTTCACCCCTAGCCTCTAGGGAAAAGGGAAAAACTTATCAATTGGTGTAGCTGCATCATTGAGTGATTGAGAAACATTTCCAATGGAATAATTTAAATGACCGAAGTGTTGATCAATCACACTTGCATCATAGCGAATCCATTGAGTGTCGTAACCTAATTGCTTGGTTTGATGTGTAATGTTCCGAATGCTTTGTGTAATGCCATTAGTACTTCGTGCCATGGTTCCAACGTTTCTTGACATCATATCGATATAGCCAATATTTTGACCTATTTCATCAACAGAAAAGGTGATGGAGTCCATGCTGTCACGTAGCTCTGCCATCTGTACGCGAATAGTATCCATACTCTCCACTGAATGAGAGACGCCACGATTGAAGGCAATAAAGAAGTAAAAAATTGAGAGTACAATCAATGTACCAATTACGGTGAAGATAGTAATGACTGAGTTTGTTCCCGTAATGCTTTTCTTTGTTATATCTTGTTGGATAGATGCCTCATCGGCTAACTCTTTCAAGCAAGTGGATATATCCTCAAGGTGTTGGGAGGTTATGTTCATTTGTTGTTATTGAAGATAATTAGTTAAAAGGTGTTATCTGGTTAAAGCGTTTGAAGGGTTTTGTTGCGGTCTTCATATCTTTATTAACAGACATTAGCGTATTGTCTAATACTTGAACTTTTCCTGATACTTGGCTTAGTGCTTGTCTCAAATAGTATATTTCATTGGATACAGTACTCATATCTGTTGAAATGGTATGAATATTATTGTCCATAACAGCTACGTTAGTGTCAATTTTATCAACAGCGCTACTCATTGTTGGCAGCTCTTCCATATGCGCTTGCACACTTTGCATAACCAGTGAAATGCTGTCCATACTGACCTGAACAGAACTAGCTTCATCAGAGATATTATCGAGTGTCGAGGTCAATGCGTTGACTTGGTTTGTCAGAATGAAAAGTAGGTAAAGAATAAAAACTAAAGCGATTACCAGACCAACCATTAAAGAACGGATTAATATGCGAACACGGACGGCGACGCGGCGTTGTGATCGGCTGTATGTTTGAATGGTAAACTTTAAGTTTTGCAGTGCTGCTTTGAACACTTCATCCTGTGTTTCTTCTTGTGTTGTTGTGTTCATGGCTAAAAGCTACAAAGAGTGAGTCTAAATTCTATATCTTCCATGACTTGTTTTCCACGTTCTTCAAGATTTGTCATCTCTACAAAACGAACGGAGAAGCGTTGCTTGCCGGCACTGATTTCTGGGTAATAGTCAACATTGTCGGGAATTTCAACACGTAATAACTGGTTAGGTGGTCTCTGGGCTAGGGTGGCTTGGTAGAAACCATTTTTAGCAACACTTAACTCTCCTTTGGAACAACCACGAATGAGCAAGAGTACAATTTGAACGGCTTCATTGGCAATTCGATAAGGCTCGACAAGGTGTGTGAGGTCTTTAATACGAGCATTAGCAGGTTTATTGAGCCAATATTGCAATAATGGAATATCAAAGCCATTGATTCCACCAGGGAGGTTAGAACGTTGTCTTAGAATGTTAAAGAATCCATGATTCTTTAAGCGTTGTCCTAATGGGCCTGATAGAGAATATAGTTTTGTATTGACAGAGCTTAATGTTTCTAAAATATCCCCTTCTGAGTCAATATCCATATCACCATTTTCACGGCGAAATTTAACAACCAATGCTTGGCGATCAATTTCTTTTAATATTTCACTTTTTAGGTCTAATCGAGCGGCTAGATTATATAACTCTAGTAATATAAGCAGGCTAGCTTCACTGCTTGCTCTTTGCTCATCCTGAATATGAAAATCAAAACGGCGAACGAGTTGTTCTAGTCTCAATAAAACACGTATTTTCTCATGTAAGGGCTGTTCGTATATTGTCATTTTGATCATTAATGTATGTTTATGGGAATATCTATTTATTGAATGGTGAATTTAAAAATTCTAAATAGATATTCTTATGCAATCGACATCAGTTTATTGTGGTATTCGTCAACTTGTAGACGAAGCTTATCAAGACTGCCTGTATTATCCAATACCTTATCTGCAATAGCTAAGCGTTGTTGTCTGTTAACTTGAGTCGCTATAATATTTTCAATTTGTTTTTTACTTGTATTGTCTCTCATCATGGCTCTTTCAATTTGCTGTTCAGGTAAACAATCAACAACCCATATTTGATCAAAAAGTGCTTGATAATTTTTCTCAACTAATAGGGGAATATCGACGACAATATAAGGGTAAGTACTGGTTTTCTCAATAATTTCTTTCTGTATTTCTTCTCGTATTTTAGGGTGAAGAATAGCTTCTAGCTGGGAGAGTTTTTCTTGGTCATTAAATACCTTTAACCTCAGCGCTTTTCTATCTAAGCTACCATCATTATTCAATATTTCTTTGCCGAATAATTTGACAATAGAAATTAAGGCAGGTTGTTTTGGTTGAACAATTTTTTTTGCTATTTTGTCTGCATCAATAATAGGAACCCCTTTTTTGTGCAAAATTTGGGTGACGACTGATTTTCCGCAAGCGATGCCACCAGTTAAGCCAATAACGAGTGTTTGTTTTTCTTGAGTCATGAGCATTTAGAATTTTGGGACGATTAGAGAGGGGGTAATATTAAATTTTTCAGGATATTGCACTGATACAAAGTATAAGCCACTAGCAGCCGCAGTAGCCCCCGCGATTGTACGATCTTGCTGTTTTAATAACTCAGCAATCCAATTAATTGGCTGTTTCTCTTGTCCGATGGCTAATAGAGAACCTGCAATATTACGAACCATGTGGTGTAAAAAGGCATTGGCTTGAATATCAATGTAAATATAGTCCCCATCACGTTTAACACTCACTTTTTGAACATGACGTTTTGCATGTTTTGCTTGGCAGCCTGAAGCTCTAAAGCTAGTAAAATCTTGTTCGCCTACCAATGCTTGAGCGGCTTGGTGCATCTTTTCAGCATTTAAGGCATAAGGAAACCAGCAGACCTGATGGCGTAATAGGGCAGGGCGTGAACGTCGGTTTAAAATAATATAGCGGTAATGGCGTGATAAAGCAGAAAAACGAGCATGGAAGTCATCATCCACTGCGGAAACCCAGCGAATAGCAATATCATCGGGTAATTTAGTATTTGCCCCCATTCGCCACGCTTTTTCATTTCGATCAACATCGGTTTCAAAATGAATTATTTGTCCGATACCATGTACGCCGCTATCGGTTCGTCCTGAGCAAACAACATCAATTTTTTCATTGGCAATATAGCTTAGGGCTTTTTCTACCTCCTCCTGTACCGAAGGAGCATGGCTTAAACGCTGCCAGCCACAGTAGGCTGTTCCATCATATTCCACGCAGGCTGCAAATTTTGTCATCGTTTGGTTTAACCTGAATCAGTGATTTCACTACGGCACAGTGAATAAGCTATTAATTTATCACGGGTTTAAAAAATGCCCTCTTACACTAAAGTATAATTGAGTACAGTAGTGTTCACTAAACCTACGGGTGAAGCTAAGATTTTATAAAATCCCGTGCTAAACCAATATCTTATCCCCTGTTATCCGCATTGAAGTCACGGATTCTCAGGTTTAAGGTTGGGGTTGGCAAGCACGAGGAATGCGTTGTACCGCAGCGGTAGGGTCAACAGATCGACTCCAAGAAATAACGGGGGTATTGCTAGCAAATGGCTCATCAAAATCAATCCAATAGACCTCTAAAGGGCTTTTTTCCTCACTATGCTGTGCATCATAGCCTAAATAACGTATTTGTTCTGTTTCTCGTTTGGCTCGCTCAAGATTAGAATAAAATCCGATGGAGATAGCATTTTTGTATGGCCCTTCAGAAATCACATTAACATTTTTAATGTGATGCTCAAGCAAGTCAGCCTTAATATTTTGGGCATCTTCAACGCTAGGTAGAGGAGGGATATAGACAAGGTAACGAAGTGTTTCCATGCTACGAATAGAACGGATAGTAAACGCTAATCCATAATTTCGAATACGTTCCCCGACAATTTGTGCTGCTCGATAGCTATT
>JALVRY010000336.1:0-1528 GCA_027024625.1 Thiotrichaceae bacterium | reverse complement strand
GTCCCAATGAATAGCAGCTGCTAGCAAGGTTTGCAGAATTATTTGAATAAAGTTGCCCTGTTACATCGGGTAATAGAACCAACTCAGGAATACCATCTAGGGTTAGCGGTATTTCTTCTTCTCGTTGCTCTGGCACACTAGCAGACCAGACCAGCAAAGAAATATTAGCGAGTATTAAAATTATAACGGCTTTGAGCACTGTAAATGGCTCCTCTTGTTATTATTACCAGTTATTCTTCAGCGGGTAAAATGACTAATCAGTTTAAGTCCCTGTATAACTAAATCCTCCTTTAGATCATACTCTCCATGAAGTAAGGGGAGTATTTGTCTTGCATCGCCACCGCAGATGATCCTTTTTGTCTGCGAGTGTGTTGGTATTGATGCTTCCATTTCTTCACATATTCTATCAATTGTTGCAGCCAAGCTGTAGTGACAGCCTGTTTTAATTCCCTGAGCCGTGCCGTTTGCATGGATGCTTAAATCAACTTGTCTTAGCTGATTTTTAAGCTCTTTCAAATTGCGGGCTTTTGCTATCAAGCTTTCTTCACACAAGTGTAGGCCAGAGAAAATAACACCCCCATTATGCTTGCCATCTTTATTGACTAAATCGATAGTAACGGCTGTACCACAATCAATCACGATACAGTTTTGTTCGCTGTAATGGTGATGAGCTGCAACCATAGACACAAATCGATCAGCCCCCAACTTTTGAGAGTGTATATAATGATTGCTGACACCATAAGCTTCCGATTGCGAATGTACGATGAACAGATTAGCAGAGTTTAAATCAGCTATCTGCCTGATTTGTCTATCGAATTCTTCTCCAAGCACATGAACAAATAGGATTTGCGTAATGTTTTGTTGCTGGAATAATGACTCACAAATTGCTGTAGCATCGTCACTATGGAGTTGAGCCTTTGTCGTTGACAATATGTTTTTAGACAAATAAGCCCATTTAATACGACTATTTCCAACATCAATCAATAGCTTCATGCTTTTACTTTTTTTCTTTTACCAAATGACCATAGCGAGGAGCATTGTCTTTAAATGCAGATTTATAGCTTTCAATATTTTCTTGTAACATACTTTTGAATAAATTGGTGTAGTGATCAACAGCTCCATCAATTGCTGCTTCATATTCTTGCTTAGTCTTTGAATTATTAGCGACAGTAAAGGCAGTAAAACGAGCTGAACCATATAAAAAGCCAGAACTAACAATATGCAAATCAGCGGCTTCTAACTGTGCGTTAGCAAGGTCAATATGTGTATCAGCAATATGCTTGAATAACTTATTTTGTTCTTCTTGAGTGAGTTCAGACATGTTGATTTCCTTCTCTAAAGTATTAGGTAATGCGGTATTCTACCGAAATAATATGAAAGTAACGAATTACAGTTATTCATTTGTTTTGATGCTGACATCAGAGGCAGTAAATTTTTGTATGCTTCCATTTTTTAAACGAAGCTCCAATGTACCATCACTATCAATGCCAATTGCTTTTCCTTGTATTTCTTTATTCTTATAGAAAGC
>JALVRY010000335.1 GCA_027024625.1 Thiotrichaceae bacterium | reverse complement strand
GGGACAAGTCCCTATCGTTTCCGTTCGACTTGCATGTGTTAAGCATGCCGCCAGCGTTCAATCTGAGCCAGGATCAAACTCTTCAGTTCAATACTTCTTTAAGACCTAAGTCTCAATTTATTACTTTACTGCAAGTTAATCCCAACGCTTCTTACTAATAGTTTCGTAATTGACATTGGTTACTTGCTATCTTGCCATTAAGACAAGCAACAAGCTCCCACACAAATTATCTACTTCGGTTGTTAATTTTCGCTCTTAATCTTGTTAAGAGTTTGACTTAAACTGTTAATTATTAAGCCTTTTTCCTAACTCATCGCCTGTCGTGTTTGACCTGCTCCGTGTCAGTGAGGGGTGCATTCTATAGTTTTTATCGATCTCGTCAACAGTTAATTTCACTATTTTACAAAAACTTTTGCAAAACGTCGTTTACCAACCTGCACAACACCTTCAAAACCTATTGGAATCAACATATTACGCTCTTCAACTTTTTCTGAATTAATTTTTACCGCCCCTTGTTTTATCATGCGATAGGCATCTGATGTGCTATTCACTAGCTTGGCTTCCCTTAGTAGTATGGCAATCGGGAAACCTTCATGCTCGCCACTGTCTAGTGTAATCTCATCAATGTCATCAGGAATCGCTCCTTTTTGGAATCTTGCGATAAAGTTGGCTTGTGCCTGAGTTGCAGCTTCTTGATTATGGAATCGTGCAATAATCTCTTCTGCTAGCTTAAATTTAATATCCCGTGGATTTGTTCCCGCTTCGACTTCTTTCTTCCATTGATTGATTTCATCCATTGGTCTGAAGCTAAGCAACTCAAAGTATCGCCACATTAAATCATCTGATATTGACATAATCTTGCCAAACATATCATCAGGAGCATCGGTAATACCGATATAATTGTCCAATGACTTTGACATTTTTTGCACACCATCCAATCCTTCTAATAATGGCATAGTGATAACGACTTGCTGTTCTAGCCCATATTGTTTTTGTAAATCTCGTCCAACCAGTAAGTTAAACTTCTGATCTGTTCCACCTAATTCAATATCCGCTTTGAGCGCTACAGAATCATAGCCTTGCACTAATGGATACATAAACTCATGGATGGCAATTGATTTGCCACTTTTGTAGCGTTTATTAAAGTCATCGCGCTCAAGCATACGGGCAACGGTATACTTTGCTGATAATTGGATCATCTCTGCCGATGTCATTTTCCCCATCCATTCTGAATTAAATACAATTTGTGTTTTTTCAGGATCAAGAATTTTAAAAACCTGTTCTTTATAGGTTTCTGCATTAGCTTGCACTTGCTCAGGCGTTAGTGCGGGGCGAGTTGCCGATTTGCCCGTAGGGTCGCCAATCATTCCTGTAAAATCACCAATTAAGAACAAGACATCATGACCAAGGTCTTGAAATTGCTTTAGCTTATTAATTAGTACGGTATGTCCGATGTGCAAGTCAGGGGCAGTCGGATCAAAACCTGCTTTTACTCGCAGTGGTTTATTCTTTTTTAGTTTCTCTATTAATTCAGCTTCAACGAGAATTTCTTCTGTTCCACGTTTAATCAACTGCAATGCATTAGATGCCTGTTCCATTTCTGTATCCTTAAATACTCACTCTAATCTAAGAGCTATTAATACGGCTAATCCGAAAAGTGCGAAAGTTTAACACGATTTTTTAGTTCTACCGCCATGCTATACTGGATTTTATGCTATATAAGTCGCTACAATGCCACTTGCACCACAAATACAGGAAACAAATTGTAGAAATATACGAGTTATACAAAGATTACTAAACCACCCCAAATGGTTCTATTGGTAAAACTTCAACCGTTTATCGCCCTATTAACCCATGATTCAGCCGTTTGTCAGTAGCCTTGCCTCAAGAGATACAACAAGGATGACGCAAAAATAAGCTTATCTTAGATTTGCACGTAAATGGACTGAATAAAACGGAGTTACAAGTTTGTTAAAACTTATAAAAAAACTCTCTCCATATAATAAAAATAATAATAAAAAGAATTGGAGCGATGCCATGCGATTATACAATATCCGCAGTGGTGAATTAGAACTCACTGTAAATTACGGGGCTGTTCGCCCTGAACCAACTCAAAAGAAAAATCGCAAAATACTAAATACATGGTCATCACGCTTGATGTTGCTTACCAGTGGAGCACTGGTTGTTGGTAATATCCCTGTTTATTCATCTGTCCAGCACGTAAATGAATCGACAAATTTCACAAGTGCACACATTACACAAGAATTGAGTTTACCCGCAGCACCGATTGCCACCTATACAGGTTATGCTCAAGAGCTTGATGACACCAGTCTAGCCACCGAAAAAGGAAAATGGATTTCCTATACCATTAAAAGCAAAGATACACTGGCTAGTGCTTTGGCAAATATTAGGTTATCTAACGTATATAAAGAACTAGAAAAAAATTCTGACATTACAAAGACATTGGCAAAACTTCAAAGTGGAGCAATTTTATTGCACCACAAAGTTGGCAAGAAAATTACCCAGCTCATCTATGTTACTGGCAATAATAAAGCTTATATAATGTCACGTTCGAATGGTTCTTTTTCTGGAGAGTGGACAAAAGACAGGGTTAAAGTTAGCAAAATAGATCGATTATTTACTATTAAAAACTCTCTTGCTATTGATGCTTCTCGAGCAGATATACCCAGTAGAATTATCGCCCGCATTCCAAAGGCCTTAAAAAAGGATGTAAACTTCAAAAAAATTCATCATGGTGATAAATTTGCCGTTGTTTATGAAGGCATCCAACTTGATGGTGAAAATATTTCCAGCCGAAACATTTTAGCCGCCTCTTATCAATCAAAAGGAAAACTATTTCAACGTATTCGCTATGTATTAAATAATGGCACAGAACTATTCCTCTCTGCTGATGGCAATGATGCGCAAATCCGCAAAACAGCATTTGATCGCAAACCTATACAACGTGCACGTTTAAGCTCTCACTTCAATCCACGTAGACGACATCCTATTTTCCACACCATTCGCCCACATACAGGCACAGATTACGCTGCCCCACGCGGAACACCAATTCATGCGACAGCAGATGGCGTGGTTAGATTTAGAGGCAGAAAAGGGGGATACGGCAATGTTATCGACCTTCGCCATAGTGGTGGAATTTTAACACGATATGGTCACATGTCTGGCTATAAAAAAGGACTGCGCGTTGGTAGTAAAGTAAAGCGTGGTGATGTAATTGGCTATGTCGGATCAACAGGAAATTCAACAGGCAATCATGTTCATTATGAATTTCACATCGCAGGTAGAGCTGTAAACCCCGAAACAGTGAAACTTCCAACGGTAGGTTTAATTAGCAAACAAGAGCAAAGAAAGTTTAAATCAATGGCTCGCATACTTAGCAACGAACTAAAAAATGCCAAGCAAGTGGCTAATATTGGAGCTGATTTTAGTCAGCAAATTGGTGGGTAAGGAATATAAAATGGAGGCTTTATTTTTACAAAGCTTCCTGTTTCAACTGGCAAGCAACACAATAGTAGCAAACCTGCCCTGCTGATTTCTTTTTAATAATCATATCGCCACAACGGTAGCAATTTAAACCCTCACGTCTAAATACCCAAAATCTAGCATCTTCAAAGTCTCTTCCTTGTTCGATTAAGCTTCTAGCCGCTGAAACATCGTTGGTAATTCCCTTTGTTTCATAGGACTGCCTTGGTAAATGAATAATTGCCTCAGCCAGTTGCTCTATTTTTTCTGCACTTAGTTCCGACGGCTTACTTTTTGAGCCAAGCCCAACAACAAAAAGGATTTCACAACGCAAATAATTTCCCAGCCCTGCCACAAAAGATTGATCTGTAAGAAAACCACCAATTTGTCGATTTCGATAAGATGCTGATTTAAGCTTATCTACGATATAGC
>JALVRY010000334.1 GCA_027024625.1 Thiotrichaceae bacterium | reverse complement strand
TTAGATCTTTCGTGCAAGAGTCTCTTTGATACCTAAGCTATGGTTAACTTTCTAAAAAATCAATACCTTCACTCTGATACTTTTCTTCGCAATGCTTTAATTTTACTTTTCCGTTTTTTTCCATCCAATCGTCTTTTTTGAGAACCTTTTGTTGGCTTGGTTGCCTTCCTTACTCGCCTCACAATAGCAATACTTTTTACTAATTCCTGTAAGCGTTCTAATGCATCTACACGATTCTTTTCTTGAGTTCGATATTGCTGAGCTTTAATGATAAGCACACCGTCTTTATTGATACGCCTATCGTTTAGCTCAAGCAGACGCTCTTTATATCTATCGGGCAAAGAAGATTCTATGATATTAAAACGCAGGTGTATCGCACTAGAAACTTTATTAACATTCTGACCACCCGCTCCCTGAGACCGAATGGCTGACAACTCTATTTCAGTATCAGGTATCTGGACAGTTCGGGAGATTTTCATCATATTCTCCACCAAATAAATTTTGGCGTTTACAAATGGAAGTTTCATCAGGAGATTCAATACTTTTTGCGATGGTATCAATAAACTCTGAAAATTCATCCGATGTAATCGCACCCAATATTCGATTAAGCACATCGGGTTTGACCTGTGCTATCGTCTGTTCACCATTTTTCAGCTGAATGTAAACACCAGCGGTGCTAACATCCGTTTCATCAATATCACCCTTCTCTAGTGCTTCTTGATCTTCAATTGCCATATCATCATAAAGATCATCAATTTCGTCCCAATATTCGCCTATATCATCTTCAGTAACTTGGATCAGTATAGAACTATGAACAGATTCGGCACTTTCTTGCCATGGTATTTTTTTATTTTCTAATTTTTGAATAAATTGATCCGCAATTGGACGAGTGAAGAAAAGATACTCCAACATATCACACACAATATAACCTCCTATTATTTACCTGAATCACTGCGATTCTCTGACGATGATACCTTTAGTAAAATACGATCCAACCATGTTGTTGGTAATATGCGTTTCAGTGTAGCAAAAAGATAAGTAGGAAAGGTTACAAAATAATGTGCTTTGGGATTACTACTCTCAAGGGCATGAATGACTTTCTTCAGAACAGCTTCAGGCGGCAGCGTAAAGGGAGCAGCGTGCCCTTCTTTTTCCAATCGTTTTATATTGCCTATATATTTTTGACTGTGCACACTGGTATTGATATCAATATTTTCTTTTAACGCATTAAGGGCATTAGCTCTGAAACGACTTTCCACAGGCCCAGGTTCAATCAATGAAACATGAATATTGGTTTCTGCTAATTCCTGACGAAGTGTATCGGCAAACCCCTCAATTGCATATTTGCTTGCATTATAAGCCCCTCGAAATGGTAATGAAATAAGGCCAAGTACAGAGCTATTGAAGATAATCCGTCCTTCGTTACGCTGACGGAACAGCGGCATAAGTCGATTATTTAGCTCAATCCATCCAAATACATTACTTGAAAACTGTTTTTCTAAGGTTTCTCGGCTTAAATCCTCTACCGCACCAGGTTGACCATAAGCACCATTATGAAATACAGCATAAAGTTCATTACTGGTTCGAAGCATAAGTTCATTAGCAGCATCATTAACACTTTCTGAACTACTCAATTCCAGTTCTATGACGTTAAAGCCTTCATGCTCTAATCGTCTAATATCTTCTACCTTACGCGCGGTAGCAAAAACACGATAGCCTCTGTTCTTCAAGCCCTTAGCAACAGTATAACCAATCCCGCTAGAGCACCCCGTTACTAATATGTTCTTCATTATTTCTCCTAAAATTTGCTACCCGTTACTTAGAAAAAATGAAGAATTTTATAAAGCTTTTTCCTCCTTTTTCTTTGGCTCTTTATCTTTAGATAGTAACTCGCTTAGACGTTCTTTGTCTTTAGTATAAGTAGCTTCAATTTTCTTTAGCTTACTATTATTTTCTGTAACCATCTCTTTATAAACATTAATACTTTCAGTTGTTACATTTATATAGTCTTGTAGTTTTTTCTTAGCAACCTTATTTTTTGTTGTTTTTTCTTGCTTAGTAACTTTTTCTAGTGAGCTACCCAAGTTTTCAATTCTGCTTGTATATAAAGCAATTTGCTCCATAAATATTTTTTTCTTTTTAAGGTAAGCTGTTGTTAATTCATCGACACTAAGGTAGGTCGCCATTAAATAATCGTCATGCTTTTTTATTGCTTTTTGTTGCTCAGGATCTATTTTTTCCCCTTCATTATTTTCCACAACTAACGATGCTTTTAGCTTTTTACTTTTCTCATCAGCCGATGAAACAACGGAAACTCGTCTGCCATTCTCATTTATCTTCATATAACCGTTCTGAGACATCGACGGTGGAAGTGTATAGGAGTAATGTACTTCACCACTTTCATCAACCCAACGGAAAAACTTGTCTGCATTAGCATTGGAGGAGAATGCCAGCAAAGCGAGTAGGATTAATAAGTAGTGATTATTCCATGTTCGAATATTCATCGTTTTCAAAACCTTATAAATAAAATCTATCAATGTCAGAATTATTATTTATTTTTATCATTTCATTAATTGCTAATTTATTTTCGGCATTTAGTGGCGGAGGAGCGGGGCTAATTCAGCTTCCAGTGCTTATTTTTCTTGGCCTACCATTCAGTATTGCCCTTGCTACTCATAAAGTTGCTAGTGTTGCCCTCGGCCTAGGAGCCACACTTAGACATTTAAAAAATGATTCTTTACAAAAAAAGACAGCCTTCTTGATGCTATTTAGCGGCATTCCGGGCGTTGTTATCGGTGCGACTATTATTCTTCATATTCCCGATACTGTTGCCAAGTTATCCCTTGGTATACTTACTGCTAGCCTAGGTATTTACTCCATACTAAAGCCGAGTCTAGGACAACAGCTTAATATAAAGAACCAAACATTTTCAGGATTTCTTACAGGCGGTATTGTCCTGTTCTGCATAGGCTTACTCAATGGCTCTCTTACATCAGGTACAGGGCTATTTGCAACGATATGGCTGATTCGCTGGTTTGGTTTCGACTATCAAACTGCTGTTGCTTATACCCTAGTCATGGTTGGCCTATTTTGGAATGGCGCAGGAGCGATCACCTTAGGCATCATTGGTAATATACATTGGCAATGGCTAATTCCTTTATTGTTAGGCTCACTTATTGGTGGCTACTTTGGCGCACATCTCAGTATTAAAAAAGGAAATAAATGGATTAAACATGGCTTTGAAACCATCACCATTATTATCGGCCTCAAACTAATTAGTAGCTACTTTTATATATTCTAAAAAAACCTAATTTTGTATAAAAAATAGCAACTTAAAATTTATTTTTTGAACTAAGCTCACATTAAGCTCTTCACTTTATACTTGATTTTCAATGTATAAAAATAAACCAAAATAATAATAAGAGACCTTTGCGTAGCTCAGGAAAATAATGCAACAATCGTTGCCTTTTCGTGGTCTATGCTAGTATCAAAGGAGATAAACAATGCAAACTACTCACGAGAATTTCGATAAACCAGTAGATACAAACGAAACACATAATGCAACTGAAAATAACAAAACCAAAGCACACGTCATTCGACGTAATATCGAAGATTATTTAGAGCAAAAAGCCTTAGAAAGAAGGCTCACTGAAGTTATTGATGAAGACCTCAGCCTAGGTTGGTAAAGTCAAAAACCATGTTTCTTGAGTACTATCAACGCTAAATCATATACAAGATGCTTGCCTAAAAATCTAATAAGCAAGTAACCCATCAAATCTTCTTGGCAATTAGGTCTACAAGGCGGCATCTAAGCGAATATCAGCCATGTTTTTTGTCTGAAATATTGTAATCTTCATCCCATTTAAAAACATTTTCCTGCTTATGTATTACGCTAAGGGAATAAATTAGTTTTATTCTAGTGAGTTTACATGACAAAGC
>JALVRY010000333.1 GCA_027024625.1 Thiotrichaceae bacterium | reverse complement strand
TTGATGGATATTTTAGAACGAAATAATGAGGAGCAAGAAGAGGATCAAGTTACACTAATGACCTTACATTCATCTAAAGGGCTAGAATTTCCCTATGTTTTTATGGTGGGAGTAGAAGAAGAATTAATTCCTCATGCAAACAGCATTGATGAAGATGAGAAAGGCATTGAGGAAGAACGTCGCCTAATGTACGTGGGAATTACACGTGCGAAGCAGAAATTAACGATTAGCTATGCAAAAACTCGCAGCCGTTATGGTGAAGATATAACCTGTGAACCAAGCCGATTTTTGGATGAACTTCCCAGTGAAAACATAGAATGGGAAGATAGAAAGCAAGTAACACCAGAGGAACGTAGAGAGACCGCTTCTGCTTATATTAGTAATTTACAAGCGATGCTTGATGATTAGGTGCATATTTTTTACAGGCTGTGGAGAGCTTTGGAAAAAGAAAAGTCTCCACATTGATGACTTTAGCCTACACGGGTAAACCAAGGTTCTTCCAGATAGTCATGGTTGGTTCAACTCGGTTCATTGTGTAGAAGTGCAATCCTGGTATGCCTTGAGCCATTAGTCGTTCACACATACTGCTTACAACTTCAGTTCCAAACTTTTGGATTGAATCTAAGTCTTCGCCATAACCTTCCAAACGTGTACGAATCCAACGCGGGATTTCCGCACCACAAGCATCAGAAAAACGAGCCAGTTGCAGATGATTAGTTATCGGCATAATACCCGGAACGATAGGAATATCCACGCCTAATGCATCACAATCATCTACAAAACGGAAGTAAGCATCAGCATTGTAAAAATACTGCGTAATTGCACGATCACTACCTGCATTCACTTTACGCACAAAATTCATCAAATCATCTTGATAGTTTTTGGCTTGCGGATGCATCTCAGGGTAGGCGGCAACTTCTAGTGTGAAGTGATCGCCTGTTTCTTCGCGGATAAACTCTACTAGCTCATTGGCATATTGCATCTCGCCAATATCACGTGAACCAGAAGGTAAATCGCCGCGTAAAGCCACGATGCGTTTTACACCATTGTCTTTGTAAAGATTAAGAATATCACGTATTTGCTCTTTGCTAGAGCCAATGCAAGAGAGGTGAGGGGCTGCTTCTATACCTGATTCTTTTTGGATGCTCATTACCGTGCCGAGTGTACGTTCTTGCGTAGAACCACCAGCACCATAGGTTATAGAAAAAAATTCAGGGTTTAGTTTAGCGAGCTGCTCACGGGTGTTTTTTAAGTTTTCTTGTCCTTTGTCCGTTTTCGGCGGAAAGAACTCAAAACTATAAGTTTTTGTCATTTTATTCACCACTGGTTTTAACACAGAGGGCACGGAGAAAAGCGGCACAGAGAATTATATGTAACTTATAATAACTCTGTGTTCTCTGTGCTTACCTTTGTGTCCTCTGTGTTAAAGGCTTTTTAGTAGCGGTAATGGTCAACCTTATAAGGGCCTTCCTTTGCTACGCTGATGTATGAAGCTTGATAATCAGTCAATTCAGTTAAGTTTGCACCGATCTTTTCAAGGTGTAAGCGGGCGACTTCTTCGTCTAGGTGCTTAGGTAGCATATAGACTTTATTTTCGTATTTATCGCCGTCTTTCCAAAGCTCGATTTGAGCAAGCACTTGGTTGGTGAAAGAGTTAGACATTACAAAGCTAGGATGACCTGTTGCACAACCTAAGTTAACTAAACGACCTTCTGCAAGTAGTGTGATGCGATTGCCATTTGGGAATACGATCTGGTCAACTTGTGGTTTAACATTAATCCACTCGTATTCTTTTAAGCTGGCAACATCAATTTCGTTATCGAAGTGACCAATATTACAAACAATGGCTTCGTTCTTCATCTTGGTAAGATGTTCTGCATTGATAACGTGGAAGTTACCGGTAGCTGTAACAAAGATATCGCCTTTATCACAAACATCGTCCATTGTAACAACACGATAGCCTTCCATTGCTGCTTGTAATGCACAGATTGGATCAATTTCTGTTACCCATACTGTTGCACCTAAGCCACGTAGTGATTGAGCACAACCTTTGCCTACATCGCCATAACCAAGAACAATTGCAATTTTACCTGCGATCATTACGTCTGTTGCACGCTTGATACCGTCAACTAGAGATTCACGACAGCCGTATAAATTATCAAACTTAGACTTAGTTACAGAATCGTTTACATTGATAGCTGGGAAGCTAAGCTCGCCATCTTCCTGCATCTGATACAAACGGTGAACGCCTGTAGTCGTCTCTTCCGTAACACCTTGAAGGTTTTTGCGAATATTTGAATACCAGTTAGGTGACTCTTGTAGCTTGGCTTTGATTGAATTGTAAAGTGCAATCTCTTCTTCACTACTTGGATTATCAAGCACAGAAAGGTCACTTTCTGCTTTAGTGCCTAGCTCAATAAGTAGCGTAGCATCGCCGCCATCATCAAGAATCATGTTGGCAGTATCGCCATTAGGCCACATGAAAATGTCATGTGCATATTCCCAGTAATCATCCAATGTTTCGCCTTTGTATGCGAAAACAGGAACGCCAATCGCTGCAATGGCTGCTGCTGCGTGGTCTTGTGTTGAATAGATATTACAAGAAGCCCAACGAACCTCTGCACCAAGAGCGGTTAATGTTTCAATTAAAACAGCGGTTTGGATAGTCATATGCAAAGAACCCGCAATACGTGCTCCTTTTAGTGGCTGCTCTTCACCGTATTTTGTACGAAGTGAAACCAAACCTGGCATTTCAGTTTCAGCGATGTTTAATTCTTTACGACCCCATTCAGCGAGATCCATATCGGCTACTTTATAGTCAATAGTACTTGTCATTTTGTTTTCTCTTTAAAAGATGTAACACAGAGGGCACGGAGAAAAGCGGCACAGAGAACACAGAGTTTTATATGTAACTTATAATAACTCTGTGTTCTCTGTGCTTCTTTTCCTCTGTGGTCTCTGTGTTAAATTAGTAGTTAATTCTTGTTAGATTGAAGCTTTCAGTGCGTCAGCTTTGTCAGTGGCTTCCCAAGGAAGGTCAATGTCGTGACGGCCAAGGTGTCCGTAAGCGGCAGTTTGTTGGTAGATGGGCTGTAGCAAGTCCAACATAGTGACGATACCGTAAGGGCGTAGGTCAAAATGTTCGCGAACCAAGCTAACGATTTGCTCATCTGCAATCTTGCCTGTACCGAAAGTATCGATACTGATAGACGTAGGCTCTGCAACGCCAATTGCATAAGAAATTTGGATTTCACAACGATCAGCCAAGCCAGCGGCAACAATGTTCTTAGCAACATAACGACCAGCATAAGCCGCAGAACGGTCAACTTTTGAGGGGTCTTTGCCAGAGAAAGCACCACCACCATGACGAGCCATACCACCGTAAGTATCAACAATAATCTTACGACCTGTTAAGCCACAATCGCCTACAGGACCACCGATAACGAACTTGCCCGTTGGGTTAATGTGATACTGAGTCTTGTCATTTAGCCATTCAGTAGGAAGTACAGGTTTGATCACCTCTTCCATAATCGCTTCTTGCAAATCAGATAAAGAAATATCGTCATCATGCTGGGTTGAAAGTACAACCGCGTCGATGCCGACAGGTTTATTATTTTCGTACTGGAATGTTACCTGTGATTTAGCATCTGGGCGTAACCAAGACAATTTGCCAGATTTACGGACTTCGGCTTGCTTGCGAACCAAACGGTGTGAATAGTCGATAGGGGCGGGCATTAGGGTATCGGTTTCATTTGAGGCATAACCAAACATCAAACCTTGGTCGCCAGCACCTTGAGCTTCGCGTTCTTCACGGTCAACACCTTGAGCAATATCAGGTGATTGCTGTCCTAATGCGTTTAATACCGCACAAGTCGAACCATCGAAGCCAACATCTGAGTTGTTGTAGCCGATACCATTGACGGTATCACGCACGATAGTTTCATAATCAACGATTGCTGATGTGGTAATTTCGCCCGCTAATACAACCATTCCTGTTTTGACCATTGTCTCACAGGCAACACGTGCATTTTTATCTTGGGCAATAATGGCATCCAATACTGCGTCAGAAATTTGATCTGACATCTTATCTGGATGACCTTCCGAAACGGATTCTGAGGTAAACAAGTAACTCTCAGCCATTCTTCTCTCTCCTTAAAATGATGACTGAGCGCCGTTGTATGTGGTTTATTTCTGTTTGAGCCTGAACCAAAACTAAAACTAGCGTTATGGTCTGCATCGCTCCTCAAACAGCGTCTGGGGATTCTAATGAAATTGACACAAGAATGTAAAGTGGAAATTTATAAAATGATTTTTTTTATGGATGAGATGCTTGTAAACAAGTGGAAGGGGAGTTTGATGAAAACAAACCTGTAAGCGGAATGCTTACAGGTTTAGAGGATCAAATTATTTGTGGTCACGATCCTTTGGTAGCTTTAAGCGCTGACCTGGGTGAATTTCATACTTAGGTGCTTTTAAGTTATTCAAGCGAATAATGTCTTTCCAGTATGCTCCTGTGTTACGCATAACTTGGAATACTGTATCTTTACGTTGCACTGTGTAGTAATCACCACCATCATAATCGTCAGCACTAGATGAGTAACTAGAGCTATAATCGCTATCACTGCTAGATGATGAGCCACTACTTCTGCCATAGTCATAACCTCTGTCATTACCATAACTTCTATCGGCATTACGATCTCTACCATAGTCGTTGCCGTAGTCTCTATTATAGGGGTCATAGCTACTTCTACTACCACCGTAGCTGTCATCATATCGACTGCCACTATTGCGACCAAATTCATCATCATAATAGCCACTGCCATTACGAGAGTTATCATAGCCATCATAATAAGGATCTGTGTAGCTACCACCACGACCATTATTTGAACCGGAACCGCCTTGACCATATCCACCGTTACCGTGTCGGTGATGTAAGCCAGAAGCAGGAAGAGGGTGTGTGTGCGTTACACCATCATGAGAGTGTGCTACGCCACCTTGGTTATTGCTTCCTCCACCACGATTGGTATTTGCTTGTCCGCTACCACCGCCTTGTTTATGTGAATGGTGAATGCCTGAAGAAGGTAAAGGGTGTGTATGCACGATACCGTTATGTGAATGTGTTACACCATTGCTGCCTGTACCACCACCGCCCCTACTTTGCGCCCAAGGGGCTGGGGCAGTTGAACAGCCTGTGGTTACAAAAGCCACTAGGGATGTGGCAATAAGTAGTTTTAATTTATTTGTCATATTGAAAATCACCTTTTCGTTGTCATTAACTGTCCGTTTACCGCTAAATTCAATATGTCGTGGGTTCTAGAAGTCAGACTTTATTAGTCGGAGCGTTGGGGTATATTGAATTTGGGATAAGCTAACTTCGCTATTATACTCAGAAGTCTCTTGCCTTTTTCATAGTAAAGAAGTCCTATGGCTAACCTAAGAAGCTAGTATAGACCACTTATCATAAAAAAAATCGCATTTATTGTCTCGGCTTGAGACAAAAGCTAGACTTATTGGTTTCATTAATTATTAATTTGCTTAATTCATCGATAAACTGAGTAATAGTATTTTGAGATACTGAAAATAATTTGTTCATCATAAATTCAGCTAATAAATTTAGTGGAAAAATGCCATATATGTCACCGCTACTAGTAAAATACTAACAATTAACCAGCCAAGCCATTCGATATATTTAAGGATTGTTGCTTCCATTTTAGAGCCAAAATAAGCCATTAAACCTGAAACAAGGAAAAAACGAGCACCTCGACCGACCAGCGAAGCAATTACAAAGGGGATAAACATCATCGCTAATGCGCCAGCTGTAATGGTAAAAACTTTGTAGGGAATAGGGGAGAAGCCCGCCGCAAAAACAACCCAAACACCCCATTCAGCAAACCAATTTTTTGTTTGTTCAATGGTATCTTGGTAACCCCAGTTGTTTAAATGAGGTTGCAACCAGTCGAATGACCAATAACCGATGGCATAACCTAAAACGCCACCGAGTACCGATGCAATAGTAGCAAGCAGTGCAAAATACTTCCATGAATCAGGCTTTGCTAACGACATTGGAATTAGCATGACATCTGGAGGAATGGGGAAGAAAGACGATTCGGCGAAACTTAAACCAGCTAAATAGTTGGGTGCTTGCTTGTGTGCAGACAGCTTGAGAACTTTTTCATAAAGTGGAGCAAATAATTTCATAGTTTTACAATGGGTGGGAGGTTAAGTCTCGAAATTAGATGAAGAGTAACACGCATCTATTTATTAAATATAGTGTTATTTTGTTACAAAGGGGACAAATTGCACAAATTCATGCGTGTTTGTTTTGTAACCATCTTCAGATAGTCGATGAATACTTTGCAATTGCTGGGTTTTATTTTGTTGTCCAACAGGAATGACCATAGTGCCACCAATCTCTAATTGTTGTAACAATGAGTTAGGTATTTTTTCTGGGGCTGCTGTAACGATAATAGCATCATAAGGAGC
Organism: Thiotrichaceae bacterium; assembly: GCA_027024625.1. Classification (GTDB taxonomy): domain Bacteria; phylum Pseudomonadota; class Gammaproteobacteria; order Thiotrichales; family Thiotrichaceae; genus S015-18. The sequence continues at coordinate 5,164 of JALVRY010000333.1, read as the reverse complement.
TTCGTTAATCCAGCCCCAACTGCCATCACTTAAATGGGGGTGAATATTGCGATAGCCTAAATTATAGAGTAGGTCTCTGGCATTTTTATAAAGTTCTGGAATTACTTCAACAGTGTGAAGTTTTTTAACTAAACCACCTAAAATAGCTGCTTGGTAACCTGAGCCTGTGCCAACTTCTAGCACATTCTCAGGAAGACTTTCTTGGATCAGCAATTCTGTCATTCTGGCAACGGTATACGGTTGAGAGATCGTTTGACCGTGTCCGATGGGTAATGCTGTATTTTCATAAGAGCGGCTTGCCATGGCTTCATCCATAAACAAGTGACGAGGAACGCGTCGCATTATTGATAATACGCGTTCATCAGTAATACCTTTGTTCTTTAGCAGAGTAATTAATCGGTCACGTGTTCGTTGTGAGGTCATACCACGACCTTCAATATCAAGTTTCTTTATCATTTTTTATTTTTGCTACCCAATTTTTTGTGCTTTTTAATGCCTGATGTCGAGTTAAGTCTATATGAATTGGGGTAATGGATACAAATCCTTGTTTTACAGCGTAAAAATCAGTACCCACACCCGCATCTTGTTCCTCACCTGGTGGACCTACCCAATAAATATCTTCACCTCGCGGGTCTTGCATTTTGTAAACAGGTTCAGCTCTATGGCGTTGCCCTAAGCGTGTTACCTGCAAGCCTTTAATCTTATTCCATGGTAAGTCGGGTACATTAATATTTAGAATCATATTAGTATTATCCGGATAGCTTTTAATATCGGCCAAAATCAATTCTACAGCTTGGACTGCCGACTCAAAATGCTGTGGCTGAAAAGACGTAGTAGAAACTGCAAGGGCAGGGTAGCCAAGAAAACGTCCCTCCATTGCGGCTGCAACGGTACCTGAGTAAAGTACATCATCACCTAAGTTAGCACCCGCATTAATACCTGAGATAACAATGTCAGGTTCTTGTTTATAAAGGGCAGTTAAACCTAAATGCACAGAATCTGTTGGTGTTCCATTGATACTGTATATATTATTGCCATGGTTACTCAAGCGAAGTGGTGTTTCTAGTGTTAGTGAATTACTTGCACCGCTTCGATTTCGATCTGGTGCTATCATAGTTACACTTGCTTGCTTCAATAAGGCATCACGAAGAATATTTATTCCTGGTGCAAGGTAGCCATCGTCATTACTCAGTAAAATATTCATGAAAAAGGTGCAGATACAAAAATGAATGCCAATGATGGACGCAATTCTGATAGCGATGCAACAGATTTTTTAAAGTTAATGCAAGAGGCAGGTGTCACACCACTTGAGCATGATAAAGTGGTTCATGAAACAACTAAAAAAATACCGCATTATCAGCAAAAAAAAATAGTTGAGCATCCAAACAAAACAATTGACCCATTCTCTGATGATGGTGAAGTTGAGTTACTACTTGCTGGAGATGTGCTTAGCTATTGTTCACATGGCATACAAAAAAATACTTTCCGTAAATTCCGAAATGGGCGTTATCCAATTACGGATGAAGTCGATTTACATGGCTTAAATATTCAACAAGCCAGAATTTTGTTACTAGACTTTTTGGAACATACACTGACCGCAAGTAACCACTGTGTAAGGGTTATTCATGGAAAAGGACACCGCTCTACTGGCAATAAAGCAATACTAAAAACCAAGGTAAATCACTGGTTAAAAGCACATCCACGGGTACTTGCATTCCATTCTTGCATTCAGGTTGATGGCGGGACGGGGGCTGTTTATGTGCTACTGCGGAGTTTATAAACTGAACCCATTATTGATCTAATAATTGCACCCAATGCTGTACGCGAGTTTCTGTTTTCTCCTGCAGATGTGTTTGGCAACCGATATTTGCTGTCACAATGACATCAGGGTTTTGCTGGTTAATACTCTGTAGCTTTTGTTCGCGTAATTGATCTGCAATTTTAGGTTGTAAGATAGAATATGTTCCCGCAGAGCCGCAGCATAAGTGGCTATCAGCAATGGGCTTGAGTTCATAACCAATGTCGGTGAGAATCTTTTCAACAACTCCTGTTATTTTTTGCCCATGTTGTAAGGTACAAGGGGGATGCCAAGTAATTGCTTCTCGATCATTACGTGTGAATATTTGATAGCGTTCTTCAATAATAATTTCAGATATGTCTTTGCACAAGGCTGAAATTTTCGCTGCCTTTTCCGCATAATCAGGGTCATTGCGTAAGTGATGACCGTAATCTTTAACCATGCTACCACAGCCGCTTGCTGTCATAACGATAGCTTCTACACCTGCTTCAATATGAGGCCACCAAACATCAATATTGTTACGCATAAAATCTTTTGCAGAATCGCTATCTGTTAAATGCTGGCTGACTGCACCACAGCAGCCAGCCTTACTTTCTTGGATTAGAGTAATCCCTAGTCGATCTAAAACACGAGCCGTTGCTGCGTTGGTTTGAGGTGATAGTGCTGGTTGAACACAGCCTGCTAAAACCAGCATCTTTCGTGTATGGACATTTTTAGGCCACTCTCCTATTTTGTGCTTTTTAGGAATTTTTTGAGTGGTTGATTTAGGCAAAAGGAACTTGAATGCTCGCCCCATTTTTAGGGCTGTTTTAAAACGTCCTGTATAGGGTAAAAAGTTGCGTAAACGCTTACGAATTTTGGCATCACTGACTTCCCTAGGGATGATTTCCTCAGCAATTCGTTTTCCTATATCTAAAAGTTTTTCATATTTTACGCCAGATGGGCAGGTTGTCTCACAGTTTCTGCAGGTTAAACAGCGATCTAAATGTTGTAATGTTTTTACTCCCGCCTCTTTGCCTTCGAGAAGTTGCTTAATGAGGTAGATACGCCCACGTGGACCATCATTTTCATTGCCTAATAATAAATATGTTGGGCAGGTAGCATTACAGAAGCCACAATGCACACAGCTACGCAGAATTTCATCGGCAAGTTTCCCATCTTCAGTATCTTTTATAAAATCAGCAAGTTGTGTTTGCATTAAAAACCCTTGTAAAGTCGACCTGAAGCAAAAACACCATGAGGATCCAAGGTGTTTTTCAAGCGTTTTTGTAAATTAATGAGTTCTGGTGCCAACGGGTGAAAATGATTCACACCAGGTTGATCTCCTCGATATAAGGTCGCATGACCTTTATTTTTTTCAGCAACCCCGCGAATAATATTTGAAGGCGCATTACTGTATAACCAGTATTGAGCACCGCCCCACTCAATCAACATGTTCTTTTCTAGTCGGCGTAAAGCCGGTGTAGCAGGAGGAAAAGACAAACGCCATAGCGGTTTAGTATTGCCAAGGAAAAATTCATGTGTTTGATTTTTTACAGCAGTCCAAAAACCATTAGCATTCTCCAATACCTTACCTGCAATCTGTTCTGTAAAGGCAGAAATAGATTGGTGTCCTCCTGAAAGCCTGACATATAAGCAGTCTTCATAAAAGCAGGTGGCAGATATCGGTAAGGGGGTTGGTCGCCATTGGTTGAATAGATTAATGGCTTTTTCTCTACTAGTTTCAATGGTTAATGTCACTTCACTTGCAGGGGCTGGGATTAATTTAATCGATATATTGAGTAACACACCAAGAGACCCCAATGAGCCAACCATCAAGCGTGATACATCATAGCCTGCGACGTTCTTCATAACCTGACCACCAAACTCAACAATTTTACCATGACCATTGATCATAGAAACGCCAAGAATATGGTCACGAACGGAGCCTTTAAATGGACGACGTGGCCCTGATAAGCCAGCAGCAACGACACCACCAATCGTACTGTTATCCGAATGGGCAGGTGGTTCAAAAGGTAATTGCTGAGCATTTTCAGCGAGCAGTTCTTCTAGTTCTTTGATCTTTGTACCCGCACGAACCGTAATAACCAGTTCTGTTGGCTCATAATCAACAATACCTGTGTGAGTGCTTACATCAAGTGTTTTGCTGCTTGCAATTTCATTGCCGTAAAATGCCTTGCTGTCACCACCATGTATCCGCAGTACATGCTGATTATTAATCGCTGATTCTACGTCTGCTTTCAATTGGTGGCTGTTATCGTTTTCGTTTATCACTTCAAAACCTTGGAAGATCAGGGTGAGAAAGTTTACCGTTGTGCACATGCATCGCACCAAACTCAGCGCAACGATGTAGTGTGGGAATAGCTTTTCCTGGGTTCAATAGCTCATTGCGGTCAAAACTGGCTTTAATAGAGTGAAAGTACTCAAGCTCATCGCTAGCAAATTGAACACACATTTGATCGAGTTTCTCATGTCCAACACCGTGTTCACCAGTGATTGATCCCCCAACATCGACACATAACTTCAATATATCAGCACCAAATTTCTCAGCTTTGGCTAACTCACCTTTATTCGCATCAAATAAAATTAATGGGTGTAAATTTCCATCGCCTGCATGAAATACATTAGCAACGGCTAAGCCATAATCAGTCGAAAGTTTATTGATTTGCTCTAATACGTGAGCTAATTGTTTGCGTGGTATTGTGCCATCCATGCAATAGTAATCGGGAGCTAAACGACCAACAGCGGGAAAGGCGGATTTTCTGCCTTGCCATAACTTAGCCTGTTCTTCTTCTGAGTCTGCGATAACGATTTCGCTTGCACCACGAAGTTTTAATAAACGTCTAACTAAAAAAGATTGCTCAGTTATTTCGGTTTGGCTTCCATCTAGTTCGCATAGCAACATGGCTTCAGCACCGGTTGGATAACCGACGTGGACAAAATCTTCAGCGGCTTGTATTGCGAGTTTATCCATCATCTCTAAGCCGGCGGGTATAATACCATCACTAATAATGGCAGAAACTGCATGACTGGCATCTTCAATATTCGAAAAAGATGCCATGATCACTTGTTTTGCATCAGGTTTGGGAAGTAATTTAACTAATACCTCCACTATAATTCCTAACATCCCTTCTGAACCTGTGATAAGAGATAAAAGATCATAACCGGGTGTATCCAATGCTTGAGAGCCAAGAGTAACAAGCTCGCCTTCAATCGTTACAATGGTCACTTCAAGTACATTGTGTAGGGTTAAACCATATTTTAGGCAGTGCACACCACCGGAATTTTCAGCAACATTGCCCCCGATAGAACAAGCAATTTGGGATGATGGGTCAGGTGCATAATACAAGCTATAGGGTGCTGCAG
>JALVRY010000332.1:411-3970 GCA_027024625.1 Thiotrichaceae bacterium | reverse complement strand
TGCTCTATGTTTGTAATTTTCAGGAATAAACTGCATAAACTCTGTTGAGCAAATCGCCATATCTTTATTCTGAATGTCTACCCACCAAATACGTTCTGTTTTGGGGTTTAGTTTTGAGACTAAAATTCCATTTGGATGTACTTTATATTTATTGCTTTTTATTTCTTCACCCTTTTGAAATACTGGAGACATATCAGTATCAAAGGCAGGAATACTAAAATGTTCCCACATTTTTTCTGGGCTAGAATTAGGCTTTACAGATGTTGTATCTAATCTAGCTAATTTAGAAAAACTTTTATACTCCCACCCCAATGGAATCCACCCCATTTCCTCATTATATTCAAATTCACTGGGGAATTCGTAGGCTATGTTTGTAGTTTGCTTAGAGTTTTGTTGTTTTCTTTGTTTTGCTCGTTCGGCAAACACATCGGGAATGGGGTTTCCTGCTGCTAGTGCATTGTCGATTACGGGGTCAAAGTCCACAAACCAGCTTTTAAATAAAGCCTGTGCCATTGATTCTAATGTTTGATTTATTTGGCGGTTTAGCTCAATTTTGTCGTCAATTTTTTTCAAAATCCATGCTATAGACACCTGTTCATTGAAGCTTGGAAGAACAAGTTTTAGTCTACCTATCATTTCGTTATTTAGGCTTGCTCTTGTCGACATTGTAGAAAAAGCCAAGAGTTCATTACGAAATCGAGGTGAGCGTAGGTAATACCCAACATATTCAGGATAGACTTCACTATTATTCTTGGGTCTCAGGCGTTTAGTAAAACCATTAAAAGTTGCACCATCATAGTTTTTCAATGCAACACAGCTCATCCCAAGTTCATGCATAGTTTCACTTGTTCGAGTAAGAAAAACATCACCTCTCAATACTGAACAATTTTGCCTTTCCTTTTCAGTGGATTTAACTAATTGTGTTAAATTATTAGGAACAAAAAAATTATGAAATACATCTTTAAAGGACAAAAATGGAAACCCCGATCCAAAATATTTTGCAGGCTTTGATAGCCCTGATCTAATACTATAAATGTCAGTTAAATAAACTTCTTTCCAGTCATTCCCCATAACCCAAGCCTCCAAAAACTCTGTGGCTCTCCGTGCCCCCCTCCGTGCCCTCTGTGTTAAAAACCCAATCTCGGCTATTCCCCATAACCCAACACCTCTAAATTCTTGCGAATCACCGCATCCAATTCCTCAGATTCTTTCATCTGTTTATACAGTGTTTTACTTAGTTCTGTCATTTTGGTTTCAAAGGGGATGCCGTCGTCTTCTAGCGGGGCTGCTCCAACGTATCGACCCGGTGTGAGTACATAGTCATTGGCTTTGATGTCGTCTAGCGTGGCGGATTTGCAGTAGCCTGCTTCATCTTCCTAGTCATCGCTTTGGCTTCGCCATGTGTGGTAGGTGCTGCTGATTTGTTGAATGTCGTCTGTGGATAGTTCTTTGTGGGTGCGGTCGATCATTGCTCCGATATTGCGAGCGTCGATAAACAGGGTTTCTCCTTGGCGATTTCTAAAGCCGCGTGTTTGACTGGCGGCGGATTTGGCTTGTTTGTCGCGGCTGATAAACCATAGGCACACGGGGATTTGCGTGGTGTAGAACAGTTGCCCCGGTAGGGCGATCATGCAGTCGACCAGATCATTGTCGATTATTTGTTGGCGTATTTTGCCTTCGCCACTGGTGGCGGTGGACATAGAGCCATTCGCCAATACGAAACCTGCCGTGCCGTTTTCTGAAAGTTTGGAGATAATATGCAGTATCCAAGCGTAGTTGGCATTGCCTGTGGGCGGTGTGTCATAGCCTGCCCAGCGGGGATCATCAACTAGCTCGTCTGCACCCCGCCAGCCTTTTTGATTAAACGGTGGGTTCGCCATAATGAAATCGGCTTTTAAATCGGGGTGTTGGTCTTTGAAGAAGGTGTTGCCTGCGACATCGCCCAAGTTGCCTGAAATTCCGCGAATAGCGAGGTTCATTTTGGCGAGTTTGTAGGTGGTGGCGGTGTTTTCTTGTCCGTAAATGGAGATGTCTTTGCTGTTGCCGTGATGACTTTCGACAAATTTAATGGATTGCACAAACATACCGCCCGAGCCACAGCAGGGGTCGTAGATTTTGCCACGATAGGGTTCGATCATTTCGGCAATGAGGTTGACGACGCATTTTGGTGTGTAGAATTCGCCTCCGCCTTTGCCTTCTGCGGCGGCGAATTTGCCGAGGAAGTATTCATAGACACGACCTACTACGTCGTTTTCTTTGTCGGTTACTGTGTCGATGTTGTTGATGGTGTCGATCAGCGAGGCGAGGTCTTTGGCTCCCATGCCGAGGCGTGAGTAGTAGTTATCCGGCAGTGCTCCGCGTAGGGCTTTGTTGTTTTTTTCGATGGTGCTAAGTGCGGTATCTATCCTAATGGCAATATCGTCTTGCTTGGCGTGTTGGCTGATATACGACCAGCGGGATTCTTCTGGCAGGTAGAAGATGTTTTCCATTGTGTAGGCTTCTACCATGTCGAGCAAGGCTTCTCTGCCTTCGTCGATCAGGGTTTGCTTGCGGGCTTCAAACTTGTCACTGGCAAATTTGAGGAATATGAGGCTGAGAACAACGTGTTTGTATTCGGATGATTCGACACTGCCACGCAGTTTGTTGGCGGAGTCCCAAAGGGCTTCTTCAAAGCCTTTTATTTTTTTGTTGTTGGTTCTTTTTGCCATATTTGATTTAGATGTAGATAAAAGGGATGCTCGCTATGGTAACAAAGTTACTTAAGACATTTTTGTTATTGTTGATAAATATGTACAATGCTTGCCTTTATAATGCTAACAAAGAATAGATATGACCAGACAAAGCTCCTTCACCAAAGAAGAACTCATCCAATGTGGCCACGGCGAAATGTTCGGCGAGGGTAATGCTCAACTTCCTACTGATAATATGTTGATGATGGATCGCATCGTTACTATTAATGAGGATGGCGGAGCTTACGGCAAAGGACAAATCATCGCTGAGCTAGATATTAACCCTGATCTCTGGTTTTTTGAATGCCACTTCCCCGGCGACCCTGTTATGCCAGGTTGTTTAGGTTTGGATGCGATGTGGCAAATGGTGGGGTTTTATTTAGGCTGGTTAGGTCACCCTGGGCATGGTCGTGCATTGGGTTCTGGCGAGGTTAAATTCTTCGGTCAGGTTTTGCCTACTGCTAAAAAAGTGGTTTATACCATTGATATAAGCCGCGTTATTGCTCGCGGGCTGGTAATGGGCTTGGCTGATGCTAAGCTTGAGGTTGATGGGCGTGAGATTTATACCGCTAAGAAGTTGAAAGTGGGGTTGTTTACATCGACTGAGAATTTTTAATTATCAGTAGAGGCAAGACATTCCTTGTCTCTGCGTAGTTAACTGATGTTAGACTGTTAGGCACTACAACTATCAACGCGGTTTCGTAGCCTTGATCTTTTGGTAATTTTATTGAAAAAAGGAGCTAGGCTACGAGTTCATTTCTTTTGTTCGACCAAAAGAAACGAACCAAAGAAAAGGTCGCCCAACTTATCGAAAAAAAAAAAAAATGCAC
>JALVRY010000332.1:0-401 GCA_027024625.1 Thiotrichaceae bacterium | reverse complement strand
ATTCCGATAAATTAGTGCATTTGTTGGGGCGATAAACATGGGATTTTACAAGCACTCGCTTCGCATCGTGCTATTAAAGACAAGCTTTTAATCTGCGTTTATCAGCGTGCATCTCGGCAATTGCTCCTGCATTGCTCTACTACAGCACATCCATGTGCTTATGCAGTTAATTTTTTATTGCGCAATATCAGGTGATTAATATCAATGTCTAAACTACGAATCATCCACACTGCCGATTGGCATTTGGGGCATCAGCTTCATGGTCAGTCACGCGAGTATGAGCATCAGCAATTTCTGGAATGGTTACTCAAGACACTTAGCCATGAAAAAGCGGATGTGCTTATCGTAGCGGGTGATATTTTCGATACATCTAACCCTTCTGCTGCCGCACAGTCTCAGTT
>JALVRY010000331.1 GCA_027024625.1 Thiotrichaceae bacterium | reverse complement strand
TCGCTGGGAACAATGGTTCTTCACCAAATTATATGAAAAAGGCCTCGTTTACCGCAAACGATCTACGGTTAACTGGGATCCAATTGACCAAACCGTGCTAGCCAATGAGCAAGTCGTCGATGGACGTGGTTGGCGATCAGGCGCTATCGTAGAGCAACGTGAAATCAACCAATGGTTTCTAAAAATCACGGCTTATGCTGATGAATTAATTGACGAAGTACAAAAACTTGATGGTTGGCCGCAGCGTGTTCGCTCAATGCAAGTTAACTGGGTTGGTCGCTCTGAAGGTGTCGAAGTAAAATTTAGCATTGACGGTGCAGACAAAAAATTAGAAGTCTTTACAACACGCCCAGATACCTTAATGGGTGTGACTTATTTAGCAGTTGCAGCACAACACCCACTGGCATTAGAAGCAGCTGAAACAGATGAAACACTTGCTGAATTTATCCAAGAGTGCAAGCAAACCAAAGTTGCTGAAGCAGATATGGCAACAATGGAGAAAAAAGGTCACCCTACAGGCTTTACCGCAATCCATCCATTAACGGGAGAAAGTGTACCAATTTGGGTCGCTAACTTTGTACTAATGACATATGGCTCAGGTGCCGTTATGTCAGTGCCTGCACATGACCAACGTGACTGGGAATTTGCTAAAAAATATGACTTAGACATGAAACAAGTCATTGCCCCAAAAGATGGTTCCAAGGTAGATATAGAAGCCAGTGCCTTCACCGAAAAAGGCGTATTAATTAATTCAGAAGAATTTACAGGAAAAACCTCCGAAGAGGCCTTTGACCTCATAGCAGAAACACTTAGCGAAAAGAATTATGGTAATAAAACCATTAATTATCGTTTACGTGATTGGGGTGTTTCTCGCCAACGCTATTGGGGTTGCCCTATTCCTATCATCCATTGCGATGACTGTGGTCCTGTTGCCGTACCAGAAAAGGATCTACCTGTACGCTTACCCGAAGATGTCGAATTTGATGAAACAGGTGGCTCACCAATCAAAAAGATGCCTGAATTTTATGAAACCACCTGCCCTAATTGCGGAAAGGCAGCAACACGCGAAACCGATACCTTCGACACCTTCTTCGAATCTTCATGGTATTACGCCCGCTATACTTGTGCAGACAACACTGAAAGCATGTTAGATGAGCGTGCTAATTATTGGCTACCTGTTGACCAGTATATCGGCGGTATCGAACACGCTGTTTTACACCTTTTATACTCTCGTTTTTTCCATAAACTGATGCGTGATCAAGGTATGGTAGAAAGTGACGAGCCATACACTAACTTACTGACACAAGGTATGGTACTGGCTGACACCTACTATCGAGATACAGAGAAAGGCAGTAAAGACTGGATCAACCCACAGGATGTTGAAGTTAAACGTGATGATAAGGGACATATCGTTAGTGCTATTTCCAGCATCGACGGTAAAGAGGTTATTTCAGCGGGCATGAGTAAAATGTCCAAATCAAAAAATAATGGTGTTGACCCACAAATTCTAATTGAGAAATATGGTGCAGACACCATCCGTTTATTTTCAATTTTTGCTGCCCCACCCGATCAAAGCATGGAATGGTCTGATTCAGGTGTCGAGGGTGCTCAACGCTTCATAAAACGTCTGTGGCGTTTAGCTAATGAGCGTATTGATAACAGCAAGCAAATAGAAATCAATAGCGATGAACTATCTGACGAACTTCGAGCATTACGCAGAAAAGTACATCAAACACTGCAAAAAGTCAGTTTAGATATGAGCAAGCGATTTGCCTTCAATACCGCTGTAGCAGCCAATATGGAGTTACTTAACGATATATCAAAACTCAACGATAAAAGTGACCAAGCTCAAGCTGTCGTACAAGAAGCACTAGAAACCAGTATTCTAATGCTTTCGCCCATCATTCCACATATGGCACACGCTTTATGGGAGCAATTAGGTCATGACACCCCTATTATTGATGAAAAATGGCCAAAAGTTGATGAAGCAGCATTGGTACAAAATAACATTGAAATGATTGTACAAGTCAATGGGAAAGTCAGAGGAAAAGTCCAAGTCTCTGTTAACGCTGATGATGAAACAATCAAAGCCGCAGCTCAATCCAACGAAAACGTACAACGCTTCATTGATGGTACTACGATTAGAAAAATCATCGTCGTCAAAGGACGTTTGGTTAACATTGTTGCAAATTAGGAAACCATTATGCAAACACTACGCTACTCCTTTTTTATTGTACTGATTTCCCTCTTCTTACATGGATGTAGCAGTGGCGAAGGATTTCATCTACGCGGGCATGGTAATATTCCTTCTGTAAAGGAGTCCTTTTACATCGAAGGAATCAATATACAAAGTCCATTTGGAATTTCACTTCGCGATGCTCTCAACCAGTCAGGTTCAACTATCGTCCAAGACAGAAGTCAAGCAAGTGTGATATTAACCATATCTAATTTACTTGAGGACAAGGTTGCCGCAGGTTATTCACGAGCCAGAAAAGTACGAGAATACGACATATTCCTAAAATTCCACTATTCTTTCAGAAGTGCAGGTGAAGTTGAAAATTACACACCGCGTAGTAGCGATATTAACCTTTCACGCACCCAACTTTATGATAGTGACTTTGCTTTAGGTAAAGCAGAAGAAGAAAAAACAATCAGAAAAGAATTACGTCAAAATGCAGCTCGGTTGATTCTATTAAAATTACGCTATTCTCACAAAGTAACGAAAACACCTAAAACCAAGCCAACAACAGAAAACAACGACAAGCAAGAAACTAAAACTAAATAAAACCAATCAGGAGCAGGAGCAGCACTAGTACTTCAAAGCTGTTCCTGATTTAGCTTATATGACTGCTGCAAATCCCTTGACAATTCCCTTACCTTTTATCACCGCAAATGAACCTTCCATATTTTATGCTATCATAGCTTATACAAATTACATCTGAGTCCGTAATGTCAAAACCTATAATGTGAATAAGACATTGATTCAGTTAATAATAATGATAAAAATTAGATATTTAAACACCAAACTTCGTGATCCAACATGGATAAACAGATGTTATCTATAAGCCAAAATATTGAGTAACTTGAGTTAATGAAATACACAATAGGACATTCACTAAAAGCCTTGTTGCTTTTCAGCTTTTTATTATTTGGCTACTCTGTTTTTGCAGATACCGAATTTGATAACTGGAAGAGAGATTTTAGAGAATTTGCAATTACACAAGGCATTTCCGCAAGCACAATAGATGCTGCATTTCGTGGACTCTTGCCTGATCAAAAAGTCATTGAAAATGACAACCACCAATCTGAATTTGTCAAACCACTGTGGAAATATCTAGAATCCGCTATTTCTGAAAAACGTTTAGCAACAGCAAAAAAAATGCTAGATGAACACCATGAATTGCTGAGTAAAATTGAAGCACAATACGGCGTACAACGTGAGTATCTTGTTGCAATCTGGGGTATAGAAAGCAACTATGGCAGTAACTATGGTAATAAAAATATCATTCGTTCACTCGCCACCCTCGCCTATCAGGGTCGTCGTCAAGAATTTGGAAAGAAACAATTACTCGCAGCACTGCGTATCATTGACCGAGGTGATGTTTCACCCAGTCAAATGATAGGTTCATGGGCAGGAGCAATGGGTTTAACACAATTTATTCCAACGACTTACGAAGAATATGCCGTTGACTTTGATGGTGATGGCAAACGTAATCTTATCCAAAGTATTCCCGATGCGCTTGCATCAACCGCCAATTATTTATCAAAATCTGGCTGGAAAGAAGGTGAATCATGGGGACATGAAGTTAAACTCAGCAATAATTTCAATTGGTCTCTTGCCGACATGCAAACTTGGCTAGGCATTGGTTGCTGGCAACATGCAGGAGTAACCCAAATATCTGGTGACCCTTTATTGCATACATTCGATGACATTAGCGGTGATAATTTATCAGCCTTACTACTACCAACAGGTCATACAGGTCCAGCTTTTCTTGTCAAAAAGAACTTCAAAGTTATAAAACGCTATAACAATGCCAACAGCTACGCCCTAGCCGTATCTTACCTAGGTGATCAAATGATGGGGCGACAAGGGATTATGGCTCAGTGGCCACTAGATGACGTAATGCTCACCCGATCAGAGCGTACCGAGTTACAGCAAATTCTCACTGACAATGGCTTTGATACACAGGGCATTGATGGCAGAATCGGGCCAAATACTCAAGCAGCACTACGGACATGGCAAAAGACAGTTGGCTTGGTGGCAGATGGCTACGCAAACAAAAAGATATTTGAGTCATTAAAAAAACTTGCAATTGTAAAACCTGCAATAGCAAAAGAAGAGAAACATAATCAGGTAACCCAAGAACAGAAAGAGTCTGACCTACAGAAGGTCACCCAAAAATTGCTATAGGTCTTGCTCAAGCACAGGCGGATTTGGGTATTCCAGTTGATGCAAACTATGCACAAAATTTTATAAATCGTATTGCTAAAACAAATAGAGTATAAGTAAAGCTAAACATGACTTAATCTGTAAATATCCTGCAAATATCACGTCTTTCGTGGGGCGGTTCACTCTACTAATGGCTATAAAAAGCCCTGTAGAATTCGAAGACGATTTTTACAAAAAAACTCGCTTCTTGAGCTGTCCGTTTTTCTAGGTAGGGATCATCATAGGTTTATCCGCCAATCGAGGGTATCAATATTCCTAAGTATAGTAGATACCCTAAAAAAATCTGGATTTAGACGAACTTGGACGGATGACTACGAACACCACACCCACAAAAAAGCCCGCTGTGATGCGGGCTTTCGGACTTCTACGGCTCTCGTAGAACTCATGTATGGCGGAGAGGGTGGGATTCGAACCCACGGAAGGGGTGAACCTTCGCTTGATTTCAAATCAAGTGCATTCGGCCGAGCTCTGCCACCTCTCCATTGGAGGTGCGTAGAATAATGAAAACTTTGCAAGGTTTCCAGTATTAATTTGCATCTGGAGTAAATTTATTGGATTTATTTTTATTTGCAGGGAATGCGGTGACATTTCCGCTATTTTCTAGGTTGTGTATTTTACAGTTTCCAGATTTTTCTACTTCATCAATTCGAATAATTGAATGGATCGGGACGAAGGTTCTCTGGACGGAATCAAATTCATTTCTTAGTTTTTCTTCTGAGGGGTCAACAACAATTTCGCTTTGTGCATTGAATACAAGCTCTTCAACTACGATAAAGCCATACAAATCAGATTCATAAACTTGTTTAGCAAAGACTTCGAAGATTTTATCTTGGTTGATAAAGCTGACTTTATAGAGCTTTTCTTTTTCCACAATAGTTACCTTATTAATCGGACGGGTTCTTTTAGCAGATAAAAGCTTTCGTTACAATTGCCAGCTGAATTTTTAAGGGCTGTTTTATTATCTTTTAATTCTCATAATGTATATTGATGATAGCCTTTAGAGTAGACTCACAAGTATAAGTATTTTAATAAATAGGAATAATTTCATGGCTATTAGTTCATTTCATCCTCCCGTTAGAACATTGATGGGACCTGGTCCTTCTGATGTCAATCCACGCATTTTAGAGGCGATGTCACGCCCAACTATTGGACATCTTGATCCTGCTTTTGTGGGGATGATGGAAGAAACTAAAGCGTTGTTGCAGTATGCTTTTCAAACAGAAAATAAATTAACAATGCCTGTTTCTGCTCCAGGTTCTGCAGGTATGGAGATGTGCTTTGTTAATTTGGTAGAACCCGGTGAAAAGGTAATTGTTTGCCAAAATGGTGTTTTTGGCATGCGGATGAAAGAGAATGTTGAGCGTTGTGGTGCAACACCGATCATGATCGAGGAAGATTGGGGTAAACCTGTTAGCCCAGCTAAATTAGAGGAAACGCTACAAGCGAATCCTGATGCCTCTGTAGTTGCATTTGTTCATGCAGAAACATCAACGGGAGCAATTTCTGATGCCGAAACCCTAGTAAAGTTAGCTCATCAGTATGATTGTTTGGCGATTGTTGATGCAGTGACGTCACTTGCAGGGTCTCCTTTGAAAGTAGATGAGTGGGAAATTGATGCTATTTATTCAGGTACGCAGAAGTGTGTTTCTTGTACGCCTGGAATTTCACCTGTGAGTTTTAGTGAGCGTGCAATTAATAAAATCCAAAACCGTAAAACAAAGGTTCAAAGTTGGTTCTTAGATCTCAATTTGGTAATGGGGTATTGGGGAAGTAATGCACAGCGTTCTTATCACCATACAGCTCCAATCAATTCTCTATATGGTTTTCATGAAGCTTTGGTTATTTTACAAGAAGAAGGGCTGGAAAACTCTTGGGAACGTCATGCAACTAACCATAATGCATTAAAAGCAGGGGTAGAGGCGATGGGGTTATCATTCTTTGTTGATGAAGCTTATCGTTTGCCTCAGCTTAATGCGGTAACAATTCCTGAAGGTGTTGATGAAGCAGCAGTAAGAAGCACATTATTGAACAGTTATAACCTTGAAATTGGTGCAGGCTTAGGTTCAATGGCGGGTAAAATCTGGCGTATTGGTTTGATGGGTTTTGCAAGCAATGAAACCAATGTACTAAACTGCTTGGGTGCATTGGATGCTGTGCTTTCTGAAATGGGTGCAGATATTCGGTCAGGTAAGGCTGTTTCAGCGGCTAAAGCGGCGTATTCTGAATAAGATGAAAATGGAGTTTTATTTTGGTAGTGGCTATCTCTTAACTGCTACTGAAATATAGTAGTTATAAATAACGCGTGAAAAAGCAAGAATAACGATGAAACGAGTTGAAACAAGAATATGCTTCAGAGCTTTATAGAATAAGGGGTTTGGAACATTCTGAAACCCCTTGAAACAGAAAAATGGTGCCGATGGCCGGAGTCGAACCGGCACTGCGTGAGCAACACGCCCCTCAAGCGTGCGTGTCTACCAATTTCACCACATCGGCATGTTTGGTTTACTCAGGTATGTCTGAGGTTTTGTCTTGCGCTGCGGGAGCGGGAGCTGTTTCTGCGGCTGCTCCTGTATCATCTGGGATGGCATCTGCAGGTGAAGCTTCTTTGTTAGCTGTAGCAGTATCCGCAGGTTTTGTATCGGCTGCGGGTTTAGCGTTAGTATCTTGAACTTCTGTTTTAGCCGCTTGTGTTGATACCTGCTCTGTTTTAGGTAGTGAATCCACTAAGCTGGTTGTTTCTGGCTTGTGTGCAACTATCCACGCAAGTGTTAACGAGTTTGCAAAGAAGATTGCAGCAAGAACACCTGTTGAGCGACTAAGGAAGTTTCCTGAGCCGCGTGAGCCAAATACCGTACCCGATGCTCCGCTACCAAAAGCAGCACCTGCATCTGCACCTTTACCGTGCTGAACCAATACCAGACCGATGATACTGACTGATACGATAATTTGAACAATTAATAATATGTTATATAGCATGTTGTTATTTTCTTATTAAATCTAGCTTAGCAAGATATTCTGCTAAGCTATTGAGTTTTAAGCCTTACAAATTGGTAAGAATGTATCAGCTGCAAGTGATGCACCGCCAATCAAACCACCATCGATATCTTCCATCGCAAGCAGTTCTGCGGCATTACCGGCATTCATACTTCCACCGTATAAAATTTGTACCTTTGCTGCGACATCTTCGTTGAGTGCCGAAATTTTACCACGAATAAATGCGTGTACTGCTTGAGCTTGCTCTGGTGATGCTGTTTTACCTGTGCCGATTGCCCAGACAGGCTCATATGCGATTACGCCATCTGCCAAAGCTTCTACACCTTCAAGGTCAATCACTGCATCCAGCTGACGAGCAACCACATCTTCTGTTATGCCATTTTCACGCTCTTCCAGTAATTCACCTACACATAAAATTGGTGTTAAACCTGCTTTGCGTGCTGCTGCGTATTTGTTTGCTGTATCAGCATCCGTTTCGCCATAAATACTACGGCGCTCGGAGTGACCTACAATCGCGTAGGTACAGCCCATTTCTTTCAGCATTGGGGCTGCAACTTCACCGGTAAATGCACCAGATTCTTGATCAGCATTATCTTGTGATCCTACCGCAACTGCACTGCCTTCTAGCATTTCTGCAACCATTGGGATGTAGATATAAGGAGGGCAGACGGCAACTTGTGTATCCGTAACTTCTGACATTCCTGCCAAGAGATCAGTAACTAGCGTTTTAATGCTATCTTTTGAACCATTTAATTTCCAGTTTCCTGCTACTAATGTTTTACGCATAACACATGTTCCTACGAAGCTAATATAAGACGCGAGAGATTAACTTTCCCGCAAGAATAAATCAATGTTTTCTGTGAAAAAGCAAACAATTTAAGATTCACGTACTGCATCTGCAATCAGGTCAGCCAATATTTTGGTCTCTGCCTCATCTTCACCTTCAACCATAACCCTCACCAATGGTTCTGTGCCAGACTTTCTCAATAGCACCCTACCACGGCTACCGAGCTGCTCTTCCACTTGAGCCACAGCCTCTTGAATTTTATCATTATCCAAGTCAACTCCTGTATCGCCTTCTCTTTGTGCAACTCGCACATTAACTAAGGTCTGGGGGTATTTGGTCATGACTTGTTTAAGTTCGCACAAAGTCTTTCCACTATCAATGATGGCAGATAACACCTGCAAAGCGGCGATAATACCATCTCCTGTTGGAATACGATCATGGATGATGACATGTCCTGAACCTTCGCCACCAAGAATCGCTCCTGTTTCATTCATGACTTTCATCACATAACGGTCGCCCACATCGGCACGGTGGAATTGTAGCCCCATATTTTCAATGGCCTTTTCTAAGCCAAGATTACTCATTAACGTACCAACAACATGCTTGCCAATCGTGCCTTCGTCCAAACGGTGTTGAGCAATTATTGCCAATGCTTGATCTCCATCGACTATATTACCTTTATGATCTACCATCATTAGGCGATCACCATCACCATCCAATGCCACTCCAATATCTGCACGATATTGTTGAACTGCATTTTGTAAACTTTTTAATGATGTTGCACCACAGTTTTGGTTAATATTTAAACCATCAGGTTCATTTGCGATAGTAATAACATCTGCACCTAATTCTGCTAATACGTTTGGTGCAATATGGTAGGTCGCTCCATTAGCACAATCGACAACAACGCGTAGCCCACTGAGTGCAGTATGTGATGGCAATGCCCGTTTGCAAAATTCGATATAACGTCCTGCTGCATCTTTTACAAATTCAACTTTGCCCAGTTTATCCGATGCAACAACGGTACAATCCTGCTCTAAATATTCTTCAATGCGTTCTTCAATGTCATCTGCTAACTTTACGCCTTCACTAGAAAAAAACTTAACGCCGTTATCCTGATAAGGGTTGTGAGAAGCACTGATGACAATCCCTGCTGACGCACGAAAGGCTTGGGTTAAATACGCAACAGCGGGAGTTGGCATTGGCCCGAGTAAACGGATACTCACGCCTGCTGCAACCAAACCTGCTTGTAATGCAGATTCCAACATATAGCCTGAAATTCGTGTATCTTTGCCGATAAGCACCAGCGAACGTCCATCATCCGCAAGTACCTTACCTGCCGCCCAACCCAGTTTTAGTGCAAACTCTGGTGTCATTGGGAATTTGCCAATTTCTCCACGAATGCCATCTGTTCCGAAATATTTTCTAGCCATTATTATTTTCCTTTTATCTAAACCCTGAATCTGTGACTTCACTACGGCACAGTGAAATCACGGATTCAGGTAAACCTGCATTTTTCTTGCCGATTTACTTATTTACTGGACATTATTTTGCCGGACAGCTTGCACAATCTTTATTGCATCTGCTGTCGCTTTTACATCGTGTACTCGAAGGATATTCGCCCCTTTCATTGCCGCAATCACTGCGGCTGATACACTGCCATATAGTCGTTGATCAACAGGAGCATCGTCCAATAAAGCTCCTATCATCGTTTTTCGTGAGATACCGACCAATAAAGGCAATCCAAGATCTGCAAATTGCTCTAAGCCCGCTAACAGAGCAACATTATGATCTAAAGTCTTCCCAAAACCAAAACCCGGGTCAAGTATTAAGCGATTACGTTCAATACCTGCTTGCTCACAATCAACAATACGCTGCTGAAAAAACGCCTTAATGTCTGTTATCACATCCTGATATTCAGGCTTGGTTTGCATCGTCCTTGGCTGACCTTGCATGTGCATTAAGCAGATTGGCACATCGGAATCAGCACAGGCTTGTAATGCCCCTTCACCTTGTAATGCTCTTACATCATTGATCATATCTGCACCAAGCTGAATCGCAGCTTTCATTACGGCCGCTTTACTGGTATCCACCGATATAACCACATCAAATTCTGCTTTTAGTTTCTCTACGACAGGAATAACACGGTCAAGTTCTTCATTTAAAGCGACATCTGGGGCATTTGGACGGGTTGATTCACCACCAATATCAATAATACTGGCTCCTTCATTTAGCATTTTTTCAGCATGATAAAGAGCGGTATCTATGGTGTTGTGCTTACCACCATCTGAAAAAGAATCTGGCGTAACATTGAGAATACCCATGATGTGTAGCTGTGTGAGATCGAGCATCGGCATTAGTTTAAAATGATGGGAAAGAAATGATAGGATAGGGGAATTTTTATAAGTATCAAGCCCACTTATGATCAAATCTTCCAATACAGGCAAACAACAGAACGGATTCACCCTATTCCTAACAGGATTATCAGGGGCGGGTAAAACTTCAATTGCCTCTCAATTAGCAATTCAGCTTGAAAAAATCGAACAGTATCGGAAAATATCTTTATTGGATGGTGATGTCGTTAGGGAGAACCTATCCAGCGAGCTTGATTTCAGCAAAGCTCATCGAGATCTTAATGTGCAACGTATCGCTTATGTCGCAAGTGAGATAAACAAACATGGCGGCATTGCTATTTGTGCCTTAATTGCACCCTTTGCAACAGCACGCCAAAAAGCAAAAGCCGTAATCAGCCAGCAAGGTGGATTTATTGAAATCTATGTAGCGACACCTTTAAGTGAATGCGAACGCAGAGATTGCAAGGGGCTATATGCTAAAGCAAGAGCGGGAGAAATTGAAAATTTTACAGGCTTAAGCTCCCCTTATGAGCCCCCCGAAAATCCTGATATATGCTTAAATACTGAAGATATGACATTGCAACAGTGTGTCGATGTGGTGTTGCAATATTTAAAAGCACAGGGCTACATCCATGCTTGATCGTATCTTCCTTATCAGCCACATGCGTGCAAATACCAGCTTAATTGGTCATATTCTCGGCTCACATGCAGAAATTTCTGGCTATTACGAAATGCATCTTGCTTATCAAACTGCATCAGATTTATACAAACAAAAAGAAATTTATACTGAAAAAGAAACGATAAAGGCAGGCACACGCTATTTATTCGATAAGCTTTTGCATAACAGCTACCCGCTAGAGCGAGAAAAAATTGCAAATAAGGACATACACATCAAATTGCTTGTCTCTTTGCGAAAGCCAGAACAAACCATAAAAAGTATTATTAATTTATTCTCAAAAAAACAAGGCAACCACCCCTACGCTGACCCGCAACAAGCCTGCCGTTACTATATGGAACGACTCACCACAATAAACGACTTTTGCGAACAAAACCAAGGGCAGTATTTTTATTACGATGCTGAATCAATCCGCAACGATACAAATAACTGCCTCACTCAACTTAGCGACTATTTAGAGCTATCCACTCCGCTTA
>JALVRY010000330.1:3728-11799 GCA_027024625.1 Thiotrichaceae bacterium | reverse complement strand
TAATCCGAATATTATCAAAGAAAATGGGATTGAGCCGCTATTGCAAGGCCGTTATCTACAATGTATGCAAGAGGTTGATTTACAAATCACAGATGAATTACGTAATTTTTTATTCTCTCCTCCAAACCCAAGATTTCAGCCTTTTCTTGATTTAGCCTCAATCAATATTCAACGCGGGCGTGATCACGGACTTTCTGATTACAACAGTGCTCGAGAAGCATTTGGCTTAAAACGTGTAACCTGTTTCTCTGCAATTAGCTCCGATACCAGCATACAGAAAAAGCTTAAAGCCCTATATGATAACGTCGATTCCATTGATCCGTGGATTGGTGGGTTGGCCGAAGATCATCTTAATGGAGCACAGGTTGGTGAACTAATATTTTATGTACTCAAGGATCAGTTTGAGCGAATGCGGGATGGTGATCGTTTTTGGTATGAAAACGACCCTATATTGCAAGGTTATCAGGATAAAATTGAAAGTGTCACCTTAGGCAAGGTTATCCGACGCAATACCTATCTGAAAGGCGTTCCATCCAATGTGTTTTATGCAATATAAGCTATAACATACTGTTCTTTAATATATTTTACACTACACCATTCACTTAACTTGGTAAATAGTGAAATCAAAGTTTAGCTCTAAGTAGGAATGTATAATTAATTTAACAAAATTTGCGAAGGATATTTTTTGATATTCATTATCGAAGAAGCATAGCCGCACTACGCGACTGAGAGAATGGCTTGAATAGCGGAAAATAGACCAGTAAATTGTTAAATGTGTGTGCACTCCTACTTAAGGTGTTTCTGCGAAGCTTATATTCACCTTATCAACTAATTCATTAGCAAAATATAAACTGGCTTGGTAATTGTAATCTTTCAATAACTTTGCCTCTTTATTATTAAGAATCGCATCTCCATTTTCATCAAATATTGTTGTTTGCATTATTTGATCTTTTTTATCAGAATCCATTCCATTGATACTAGTGGCGTTTATCTTTCTAAGAACAAGAACTGCTGATATATTCTTATACTCATCCGAGTGCAAAATAGCAGTATTTTTATTATTCACTAATGAAACAACTAAGACTTTATTTTTTTTCTGAATAGGAAGGGTAATCTTCCCTTTTGAGGAAAACACTTGTCCATCATATTGATAAAAAGCAGTTGCATAAAGTCTAAGGCCTTGTTCAAGAAAATGTTTGGGGAAGCTCTTGTCATTTTTAAGTTTATCTAATGAAATTTTTAGTTTATTTTCTCCTCTCACTAAATCTAGTTTTCCAATATCATAGCTTGCATTTTCAGATTCTAAACGGATATTTGCCACACCAGAATAAACAGACTCAATGGATAATAACAATGTATCATCTGGTTTATACGCCAATTTATTTAAAGACAGCTTTAATTGATCAGGCGGCAAATCACTATCTACACTCCTACCTAATGAGAATAGATATACTGTAAGCAAGTCTGTTTCAGGATTTCTAATCTCCATCCTATAATTTCCAGCGTCTAAAGCTAAGTCTAAGCTGCCCACATCGTCAGAAAGCAATGATAATGTTTTTTCTTCTATGGCCTCTTTTGAAGTGTTCTCTTTCTTAAACCAACCTTGTTCATCAGAATACACCCAATCTGCATTTTCCTTATAAACCTTAACATCTAAATTCTCTACTGCATGAAGAGCATCCATTGAGTCAACATTAATAATTTCAAACGTGATGCCTAAGGCAATATCTTCACTTCCCCAAGTTAAAGAGCGAACACCTATAATCTCTTTTTCTGGCCAATATGTGAGCAACTTGGAATCGCTGGCTATGGACGAGTCTTCTATCTGCAAATCACCTTGAACTTGTACAGATAAAACAGAGTTAATAATATTTTTGATTTTAGGCAGAATAAATTCTGCCTGCCCAGCCTCATCTAACTGTACTTTTTTAATTACACTCTTGCCTTGCAAGGTTTTATCAAAAGGGATTCCAAAACTAAAATCTTTATAGCGTTCTGAAGCGAACTGCTCCCAAGTAATATTTTGCTTCATTTTAACAACACTATTACTTGCATCATTACCTTTGCCAAAGTCCCCCTTTATTTTAAATTTAACTTTATCTCCCTTATAAAATATTGATGTATCCGATATAAGTTCTACGTTTGCATCGGGATAATTTATCGCTGATGTATAAATCTTTTCAGATGTAATCTGAGAATTACCATTTCCATCATTGTGAGAGACACGAATAAACCATGTGTGAATTTTAGACGTATCTTCATTATCCACGACTGGCATTTCAGGCAATTGAAAAATACTGGAAGCAACTCCTAAATCGGAGGTCAACATCGTTTGTGTTTTTATAATATTTTTATCTGAGTCGAGCAGATCAACACGTAGTATTTGATCTGAAACTGCTTGATTATTTACATCTCGAAGTAAAATTGAGAATTCAAGTTGGCTACCTAATTGGTATATTTTTTTCTTCAAAAATACTTTAGCCAATTCAGTGGGTAATTTACTATAACTTAGCTTTCTAAGTGGAATTCTCTTTAGTACAAACTGATTACTATGCTCCGCAATTAGCCATTGTGCTTTTTCACCAGAAAAAACCTTATAGCCTGCCTCATCTGTTTTCCCTTTGTGCAATTTATCCTTCGTAATAAGCTGCAACGATGTGTCCGCCAGTAGTTCCGCCTTAGTATTTGAATAAGATAAAACCTCTACTCGATTATTTAAACTTTTAACATTTACATCGAAGTCAGCTAATGAAAAATAGCTTCGACTTTTAAGCTCATTGCCGTCTACCGTCTTGGCTGTTACTAAAATAAGGTAAAAGCCGGCTTGGTTGCCTTTATCAAGATTAATTATATCATTTGCTTTTAGCCTGTCAGATTGAGAGTGAACTATTGTTTTTTGTTGCTCTAAGGTAAATAGAGCATCAATGGTGGATAATGACCAAGTAGATAAATCTGGCATTTCTTGTAATTTGTTAGCCATCTTAAGTACTTCATTCTCATCCAACCTATAAATACTCACCCTCTGATTCAAAGTTCCAACGCTCTGTAACTTGATACCAGAAAAGTGTTCAATAGAATACGTTTGTTTTTTGTTTAAGAACTTAATACTTGGCGTTATAGCTTGGCTGTGTAGGCTAAAGTGCTTTGGAGCTAAGAGTTTTAATTTATTTTTTGATTCAAGCCCCGGCCTAACAAATATTTCATATTTATTATTGGGCTTAATATTACTAAAATAGAGATATTTTAAATCCTTTGATTGCACCCAATGACCATCAAGTGCAATACCATTTTCTGTTACAGTAACAAAGCTATCATAGTTCTTTTCAGCCACTAACTGTTGCGAAAATTCTATAGCAATCGCTTTACGCTTGCCTAACCATTTTTCACTCACATCAATAATTTCAAGCTGGAGCAATGCATGCACTGCACTTTCTTTTTTTGGTGATAAATCAGTCGCGATATTTTCAGCAAAAAGCGGTGAAGCAATAATGAAAGAAAGCAAAAAGGTAAAAATGAATTTTATCATGGGTGAAATATATCAGATGTATACAATTTCAAGTGTGAATATTTAGGCTTGAGATCAAAATTGAAGCAGTAAGTTTAAATATTTGTAACAAGATTTATCACAATTAAAAAAAAATAAACTCTTCTTCTATACTCGTGTTTTTAATAACAAACGAAAGGACTCTCATCTCATGGGTATGATCTCTGAATTTAAAGAATTTGCAATGAAAGGTAGCTTGGTCGACATGGCTGTTGGTATCATAATTGGAGGTGCTGTTGGTAAAATGGTTTCATCTCTTGTCAATGACGTCATTATGCCTCCTATTGGTGTTTTAATGGGAGGTGTTGACTTTTCTGATTTGTCCTATGTACTCAAAGAAGCCGTCGGTGAAGCACCTGCTGTTACGCTTAACTACGGATCATTTATTCAGACTGTCATTGATTTCTTAATTGTCGCTTTTGTAATATTCATGATTATCAAAATGATCAACAAAGCAAAAAAGGTAGAGGAAGAAAAGCCTGCTGGCCCAAGTACTGAAGACTTATTAGTAGAAATTAGAGATGTACTGAAGAAGCAGTAAACCTTCACAGACAAGGGATAACCTTAATAAAATTAAGGTTATCCTGAAGGGTCTTTTGAGACCACCTGAAATCAATTTCAGTACAGCACTTCTTTATACTACGATTTCTGCTCAGCTTCCTTCTCTTTGATCTCAGCGTGTACTTTTTCCATATCCACAGCTTTAATCTGACCAATCAATTCGATCAACTGAGATTCACTTAGCATTCCAGGATTTGCAAACAAAACAACCTGTTCACGAAATACCATCAATGTTGGAATTGAACGAATTTGAAAATGCGCAGCTAGCTCTTGTTCTACTTCAGTATTAACTTTTGCAAAAACAATATCACTATACTCTTCTTTATTAGAAACACTCTCAAAAATTGGACCAAATGACTTACAAGGGCCACACCATTCTGCCCAATAATCAACAATAACAATATCGTTCCCTGTGATCGTTTCTTCAAAAGCATCACCTGTTAGATCAATAGTTGCCACTACACTCTCCTTATCCTTAGTTAGTTTGTGAACGAAATATAAGCCTTTGCTTATATTTTAGCAATGAGAAAATCATAAAGAAATAATTCAAATGAGACAGATATATCAAGATTGGAGGCC
The DNA here is from genome assembly GCA_027024625.1 of Thiotrichaceae bacterium. Lineage (GTDB taxonomy): Bacteria > Pseudomonadota > Gammaproteobacteria > Thiotrichales > Thiotrichaceae > S015-18. Next base: position 7,115 of record JALVRY010000330.1, on the reverse strand, counting down.
TTATACATAAGACTGCCGCATTCTATTCCCCCCACATAGGCAACAATTTGTGGTCTAAGTTTAAATGATCCAGCAAACGTGCCACCATAAAATCAACAATATCGTCAAGAGTTTTAGGTGAATGATAAAACCCAGGATTCGCTGGCATAATTGTTGCTCCCATTCGAGCTAGCTTTAACATATTTTCAAGATGAATTTCTGATAATGGCGTTTCTCTAACAACAAGAATTAGTTGCTTTCTCTCTTTTAAGGCAACATCTGCTGCACGCTCTAATAAATTGCGACTACTCCCTATTGCAATTGATGATAATGTTCCTGTCGTACAAGGGCAAACAACCGTAGCATCCGCCACACCAGAGCCACTGGCAATTGGTGCTAACCACTGTTCTTTCTCAAAAACACTGAGTTGCCCTTCATCTGCGGAATATCGCTTTGCAAAAAACTGAGCTATATCTTTTGCTCTAGAAGGTAACTTTAAGTCCGTCTCCATATTAATAACAACTTGAGCAGGGCGAGATAAAAGCAGGTAGACTTTTATTTTTGCATTGATTAATTCTTCTAGTAGCCTTAAACCATATTGAGCACCCGATGCTCCCGTCATGATTAGCGTAACGGTTTTAATAGGATAAAAAGAATTAGGCATGATTGACTCTACAAACTAGCCAATAACTTATCATGGATTCCGTCAAAGCCACCATTACTCATCACAAGCACATGATCCCCCGATTGTGATATATTGGCAACCATTTGAACTATGTCATCTACATTTGTTAGCAATGTTCCTTTATCTCCTAAGGAAGCAATAACATCTCCCATATCCCAATCAAGTCCTTCTGGCTGATACATAATGACTTGATCCGCTGCTGTCAATGAGTTTGCAATTTTATCCTTATGCATACCCATTCTCATCGTATTAGAGCGAGGTTCTAGGATAGCAATAATCCGACTGCTACCAATACTGGCTCGTAGTCCCTTTAGTGTTGTTTCAATAGCGGTTGGGTGATGGGCAAAGTCATCATAAACACGCACATTGTTCACTTCACCACGCAATTGCATTCGACGTTTAACACCTTTGAATTCTGACAAGGCTGCAATAGCTTGATCAACAGGAACACCAGCATGACGAGCTGCGGCAATAGCCGCCAATCCATTACTGACACTGTGGGCACCAAGTTCATTCCAGTGGATTGTTCCTTGCTTTTCGCCTTCAAATATAACATCAAACTCTGAACCATCTGCATTCAGATAATTTGCAGACCACGCCGAATCATTCGTATTCGCTGAGAATGACTCCACTGGTGTCCAACAACCCATATCTAATACATCTTGTAAATTATCTTCACTTGCATTATTGACAATCAGGCCTTCACTGGGAATCGTTCTAACTAAATGGTGAAATTGCGTTTTAATTGCCTGCAAATCAGGAAATATATCTGCATGATCAAACTCAAGATTATTCAATACGGCAGTGCGGGGGTGATAATGAACAAATTTAGAGCGCTTATCGAAGAAAGCCGTATCATATTCATCGGCTTCCACAACAAAAAAAGGCGAATCCCCCAAACGAGCCGATAAGCCAAAATTTTCTGGCACACCGCCAATTAAGAAGCCAGGATTTAAACCCGCATATTCAAGAATCCACGCTAACATACTTGCCGTTGTTGTTTTACCGTGTGTTCCTGCTACAGCTAATACCCAGCGATCTTTTAATATATTTTCATGTAGCCATTGTGGACCAGAGGTATAGCTTAAATTCTTATTCAACATAGTTTCGACTGCATCAATACCACGTTTCATTGCATTACCGACAACAATGCAATCTGTATCATCCGTAAAATGATCTGCACTATAACCATCCGATATACTCACCCCCTGCTCTTCTAGCATAGTACTCATCGGTGGATAAACATTGGCATCAGACCCCGTTACCTCAACACCTGTTTCACGAGCCAATAACGCAATCCCACCCATAAAAGTGCCACATATGCCCAAAATATGTATTTTCATTTTTACCCTATTACTTATCTAATGCTTCTAATTCACTGGCTAAGTCTTCTTTTTCAGTAACATCGACATTACCATCTTTAATTTCATACTCACGTTCTTGTAGCCATGCATCTCTGACTAATGCATATTCATCAACCGTGATTTCTTCAAGAATTTTTTCTGTACCTAAAAGCTTTGCACGAGCATCAACACCTTTGACAATTGTATAAGCTAAACTTTTATCTGAATATACAGTAGGATTTGTTGCCACATCGACATAAAAGCTATAAGAGTCTCTAAGTGTTGATGGTCCAAAGAATGGCATTACCACATAAGCTCCCGGCTTAACTCCCCATTTTGCAAGTGTTTGACCAAAGTCTTCATTATGCTTTTCCATCTGTAGGCCTGATGCCACATCAATAAAACCTGCCAAACCAAATGTTGAGTTAAAAGCAAAACGTGTTAAATCACTACCTGCATCAACCAGTTTAAACTGTAAGAGGTTATTGAAGGCATTTTTTATATCACCAAGGTTGGAAAAAAAGTTACTGATTCCTTTCTCAACAATATCAGGCATTATCTTTTTATAACCTTTTGCAATAGGCTTAATGATTGCTTTATCCAGCTTTTTATTAAAACGGAATACCTTTCGATTATAATTCTCAAATTTATCCGTTGTGGGCACAACATTTCTTTCTTTATTGAAAGAGCAAGCGCTTACCGACAGTAGTATGGGAATAATAACAAGTAGAATAATTAGAGGTTTGGGTAATATTTTCATGACACGGCTTATTATTTAATTTATTGGGATAAAAGTTTCTGCTTGCATTAGTCAAAAATGGCAAGACAAAATTACAAATAATGCTTTTGTATAGCGTCAGATAAGGGCATCGGACGGGAGATTCCATATCCTTGACCATAGTCTATACCTATTTCACGTAATTCCTGAATTATTTCATCATTTTCGACATATTCTGCAATAATTTGAATACCCATCATATGACCAACCTGATTAATCGATTGAACCATCGCTTTTTGTACATCATCAGTCACAATATCTTTCACAAAACTTCCGTCAATTTTCAGATAGTCAACAGGTAAGGTTTTCAAATATTCAAAAGAACTCATCCCCGTGCCAAAATCATCAAGAGAAAAGCTACAGCCTAACGCTTTCAAGGTTTTAATAAATTCCATCGCCAAATCAATATTAATAATAGCAACGGTTTCTGTTATTTCAAAACATAACATCTGTGGACGAACTCCAGCCGCTCTGATCTCATCCAAAACAAATTTTAAAAAACCTTCTTCATCGAGACTCTGGCCAGATAAATTAACAGAAAACACAGGTAAGGGAATTTTTTGTGTTACCTGTTTTAAATAGGTAAGCACCCCCTTCACAAC
>JALVRY010000330.1:0-3718 GCA_027024625.1 Thiotrichaceae bacterium | reverse complement strand
GAATAAACTCATCAGGAGAGATTTGCTGTCCTTTTTCATCATATAATCGAATTAATACTTCATAATGCTGAAAAGAACCCTCAAATTGTTCCTTTTCTAAGGGATGTATTGGTTGAGCAAAAAGTCGGAATTGGTTATTTTTAAACGCATTCTTTAATATAGTTGCCCATCTCGCATGAGCTCTCTGTTTTTGAATAGCGGTATCATCTCGACGAAAAATTTGTATCCGGTTTCCTCCCCTTTCTTTGCCAACTCGTCTTGCGGCATCAGCAGCAGAAAAAACACGACTCGCATTAACTGATACCTTACTGATAAGTACTAAACCCATACTTGCAGTTGTCTCGTATTTCACTTCATTCCATGTGAAATTATAGTTAGAAATCTGCTCTAAAATATGATCTGCCCACCTTAGACCTTCAGATGGAATGCAATTTCGGATAATAATACCAAATTCATCCCCCCCAAGTCGCACCACATCATATTGCTCAACGGGAAGCAGAGCCTCTTTAATCACTTCCGCTATATTTTTAATTAAGCGCTCACTGGCATTATGCCCAATGGAATCATTAATCAATCGAAATTGATCTAATGATAAATGACAATAAACATGCGTAACTTCATGAAATTTTGCTTCATTTAAAGCTTTATTTATTTCAACCGTAAAAGAATTTCGATTCAAGAAGCGTGTTAACTCATCATGCGTTTCAAGATATGTCAGTCTGGATTGTAATGCTTGGGACTCCGTTAAATCATCAAGTATCATGATGTATTTTTTCCCCTGATCAACAGGGAGCAAACGCACATCGACGAAGATTCCAGACTGAGTGATTGGTGTTAATAGGCATTCTTGCTCTATTTCATCACTACAATCTAGTGGAAACTTCGAAAATATATCTACCTTTTTTCTACTATCTGTATCCAGAAATGCAACAAGATCATAGATCTTTTTGCCCTTAGCACTACGTAGCTGATATTTAATAATTTTCTCAGCAGCAGGATTGATGTATTCAATTGTGCCAAATACATCCATTAAAATAAGAGCATCTTGCACATTCCTCAACATATGAGCCATATCATCAATGTGACGTTTATAGAGTTGAGATTTTTTAATTTTCCAGAGTGACCAGATCAGCATGCCTAGCATCACACAAATTATGAGTGACAGTATCAACAGTAGGCTTCCTTCTGTCATATCGATGATCAAAGTAGTATTCCGAACCTTGGACTAAATCTATGGCTTCACTACGATAAAGAAAAGTCACAAATTCAGGCTTAGTTTTATAATTATTTTAGTAATAGCAGTAGTTAGCTAAATAGCCTTACCTTATGTGGGTTATATTAATTCAGCTATCCTTTTATAAGTAGGAGTGCATACACATTTAACAAAATTTGCGAAGGATATTTTTTGATATTCATTCATTATCGAAGAAGCATAGCCGTGCTACGCGACTGAGAGAATGGCTTGAATAGCAGAAAATAGACCAGTAAATTGTTAAATGTGTGTGCACTCCTACTTACATCTCTATTCATTTCTAATTTAACAATAGAGCTTCTTTATAAACCTTATTGAAGATAATACCAATCAAAGGCTTACGAGCGGATGATTTTACTGTAGAGACAATGAACCAAAACTTTATACCCATACTAGGGGACTACCTGAGAACAATGAGCCTATTGCGGAAAAACTGAATTTAACTAGATTTCCCCTTGTACGACCCATATTTTCCACCAGTCTCCTCGTTGAGCATTACTGTTAATTCATCAACTAGAAATAAAATTTATCCATTCTTTGTGAACCAGTATGGATAGAAATAACACACCTTATAACCACATGGAAATAATGTAATACTTGATATATTAGAATCTGCTAATATACTAAATCTGGATAAACAATAATCGGGACTTAACAATGAAATCTAGCAAACTCATAACAATTGGTATTTGGTTGATCTTCACGTCAGGCAGTGTCTTTGCCAATCACAATGGAAAACTGGAAACTATTCAAGTCCAAAAAGAAGCGCTACCCCAGCTCCAGTTCCTCGATGGACAAGTTGAAGCCGTTAATAAAAGTACAATCTCAGCTCAAACCAGTGGTGTTGTTACAAAACTATTTTATGATGTAGATGATTTTGTAAAAAAAGGTAAGGTACTAGCGCGCATCAAAGCTAAAAGTCAACGCTCTAATTTGCAGCAAGCTAAAGCTAGCAAGCAAGAAGCCATCGCTTCTCTCGCGACTGCAGATGCTCGTTTGAAAGAAGCTAAGGCTGAATTCTCTCGGGTCAAAAAAGTGTATGATAAACAACTTATTTCTCGTGCTGTTTATGATAAAGCACTTGCAGCACTAGAGACTGCAAAAGCAGCGCGTGCAGCTGCTGCATCACGTGTAAAATCAGCAAAAGCCAGTGTTGATAAAGCAGGTGAGCAATTAGCTTATACAGAGGTTATTGCACCTTACAGTGGTATTGTCACAGAACGACATGTTGAGTTAGGTGAAGTTGTTAATGTAGGTTCGCCTATCATGACAGGAATTTCTCTGAACAAGATGCGTGTACTGGCCTCTATCCCTCAACGCTTAATCACTAAAGTGAGAGAGAATAACAAAGGCTATGTTTTCTTTGACGATTCAAGTAAACCAGTCAAAGCAAAGTCGCTAACTTTTTTCCCCTTTGCTGATAACGCGAGCAACACGTTTAAAGTACGCCTCGAACTACCTGAAACAAAACAAAATCTTTTTCCCGGCACATTCGTAAAAGTTGCATTTGATGTGGGTAGCTTGGAAAAAACCATGGTACCAGAAAAAGCTGTGGCTTATCGTGGCGAAGTCACTGGTATCTATGTTGTTGATGATAAGGGCATGCCAAGCTTGCGACAAGTTCGCTTAGGCCGCCCTAGTGTTGATGGTCAATTACAAGTACTAGCAGGACTGGATGAAGGTGAGACAATAGCAATTGATCCCGTTCATGCTGCTATCTTCCTAAAGCAACATCGAGCCATGCAAAAATCAGAAAAATCTGAGGGTGACAAACATGAGTAAACAAAAGCTTGGAATTTCAGGAGCAATCGCCAAGAAGTTTTTGCTCACTGAAATTACGCCTTTATTGGCTTTAGTTGGATTGCTACTCGGGCTTTTCGCCATTATGGTGACTCCACGGGAAGAAGATCCCCAAATTAATGTTACCTTTGCCAATATTTTCATCCCGTTTCCCGGTGCTTCCGCAAAAGATGTCGAAAGCTTAGTAAGCACTCCCGCAGAACAGGTATTGAGTGAAATCTCTGGTATTAAGCATGTATATTCAACATCCATGCCGGGTATGTCTGTCGTGACTGTTCAATTCAAAGTGGGCGAAAATCGTACAGATGCACTAGTACGCTTGTACAACAAAATTGCCTCCAACCAAGATTGGCTACCTCAGAAGTTAGGCGTGGGAACACCGTTGATTAAGCCCAAGGGAATTGATGATGTCCCAATTATTTCCTTAACCTTATGGACAAAAGATCAATCCCGTGGTGCATTTGATCTAAGTAAAGTTGCCCATGCTATTGAAGCCGAACTTAAACGAGTATCTGGCACACGTGATATTTATACAATTGGTAGCCCAAAAAACATAGTTCATGTTTTACTCGATACGCAAAAACTATCGGGCTATAACATTTCTATTAGCGACCTTAGAAACTCATTGTTGGCAAGTAATACAGCATACGATGCTTCTGCTTTAGT
>JALVRY010000329.1:1849-4010 GCA_027024625.1 Thiotrichaceae bacterium | reverse complement strand
TAAGATTTTTTTAAAATCCACTGTGAAACCAATATCTTGTACTCTCTTATCCGCATTGAAGTCACGGATTCAGGTTTTACCCTGAATTTACATATTGATGAGAGTTAATCAATTTTTCAGAGACCTTTCATAAACATACATAAAAGGTCTCTGAAATAAGGTTTTTGGTTTAATGCCTATTCAACATATCCCTACGACTATCTTTATGGGCTTTCTCGGCTCAGGTAAAACTACCGCAATCCTCAATCTTTTTAAGCAAAAACCTGAAAATGAATATTGGGCAGTACTCGTAAATGAGTTTGGCAAAATAGGAATTGATGGCAAAATCTATGCGGCAAATGATATTGCAATCGAAGAAATTTCAGGAGGTTGTATGTGTTGCACGCAAGGTGTTCCTATGCGTGTTTCTATCAATCGCTTATTACAGCGAACACATCCTGATCGATTATTGATTGAAAGTAGCGGAGTAGGGCATCCATCAGGTTTGCTGAAAATCTTACAGTCTCCTGATTTTGAAAATATTCTTGATATTAAAGCAACGATTGCTTTGCTTGATCCTGAAAAATTATTAGACCCGAGAATCCAAGCTAATCTGCTATTTCAAGATCAACTGCAATGTGCTGATATTTTGTTGGCAAATAAAGTTGATATTGCTTCAGATGAGGCAATGCTGGCATTTGAACAACTTGCTAATGAGCAAATACAAGCCAGTCTTATCACACAGACACAGTATTCAACAATCAATATAGATTGGCTAGATTTTCCTCATCAGCAGCGTGAGTCTAGCGGAAATCAGGTGATAAAAAGCATTGTCCCATTAACACACTGGCAAACGAATTCTTGGAGCTTTCCAGCCTCAAAGCTATTTCTTTTTTCAAAATTAGAAGCCTTTATTTCTCAGAGTAAAGATCTACGTATTAAGGGTTTTGTAAAAACAGATCAGGGAGATTATTTGCTAAATGCGGTATCTGGAGTCAGTAATTTCGAGACGATTGAAGGGTTGCAAAAAAGTGTGATTGAAATTATTGGTGAAAAGTTTGATGAGAAGGTTTTGGATGAGTTACTTAACATTTGTCTTGCTAACTAATAAAGGGTTTATTTGAATAAGTGCTTAATTTTACTGTAGTATGTTCGCGTGTTTCCAGAATTAACGTAGAAGCATTTTTTAAAATTCACATTCATGCGGAGGAATGTTGTGGCTAAACGTGGCTTTCTTTTTACTTCTCTTTTGTTGGGGCTGCTACTTTCCCTGAGTTCAATTGTTGCTTCCCAAGAAACGGCTAAATATGAAATTGAACAGGCCTTATCACTAACGCCTAACCCAGAAAATGGAAAAAAAGTGTTTGAGACTTGCAAACTATGCCATACGGCCGAGGGGTGGGGGTCTGCACAAGGTCGTTTTCCACAAATATCGGGGCAACATGCTAGTGTTATTATCAAACAATTAGCCGATATTCGGGCGGGCAACCGTGATAATCCCACTATGTTTCCGTTTACAGGGCCAAGAATTCTTAAAGATTCCCAAACTATTGCCGATGTTGCAGCTTACATCTCAAAGCTACCAATGACACCTGAGAATGGAAAGGGATTAGGAAATTCAATAGAGCTGGCTCATGGTGAAAAGTTGTATAAGAAAAACTGCACAAATTGTCACGGTGAAAATGGTGAGGGTGATGCGAGTAATTTTTATCCGCGTATCCAAGGGCAGCACTTTCAATATTTATTTCGTCAAATGCGATGGATTAAACTAGGTAAACGTCGCAATGCAAACAAAAAAATGGTTAAGCAAATTCATGATTTTTCTCTAAGAGATTTACAAGCCGTATCAGACTATGTTTCACGTATTAAGCCTGCTTCTGAATTATTAGCTGAACCTGATTGGAAAAACCCAGATTTTAAAAAGAACCTAATCAGTGCTCCAAAAGTACAAATAAATATGAATCAGAAATAATGATTTTAAGCTGAATTTATGACTTTAATGTGGAATCAATAGTTTGTGCTATTTGCCGCAGTGAAGTAACGAATTCAGGTTCAATAGAGCATTAATCAGAGGAGGAAAATTGATGCTGAAGTTTACAAGTAAAGATAAGTCGAAGAAAAAATATATGAAATTTTTTCTCATATTTGGCTTAGGCGTTATATTTACAGGCTTATTTAATTC
>JALVRY010000329.1:1205-1839 GCA_027024625.1 Thiotrichaceae bacterium | reverse complement strand
GGGCTACATAACACAAATCAAACAGAATTTTGTACATCTTGCCACAGTATGCAAAATAATCTTGCAGAGCTAAAAGAAAGTGTGCATTGGAAAAGTGCATCCGGTGTACATGCTGGATGTGCGGATTGCCATGTACCTAAATCCTTCTTCCCTAAAATGTACGCAAAAATTTATGCAGCCAAAGATGTATGGCATGAACTGATTGGTACATTGGATACTAAGGAAAAATACGAATCGCATAAGTGGGAAATGGCAAGTCGCGTATGGGAAAAGATGAAAGCAACAGACTCTCGTGAGTGCCGCAGTTGCCACTCATTTGATCATATGGATTTTAGCGAACAAGACAAAATGGCACGAAAGAAACACGGTAAAGCCACAGAACGTGGAAAAACCTGTATTGATTGCCATAAAGGTATTGCTCACGAAGAACCTGATGAGCCAGATGAAGAACCAGCAAAATAGGTTCCTATTAGGAGGTTTTTCTATTTGTTTAGCCTTTGTCAATAAATTGAATGATTAAATCGTCAGCGGGTAAGCATTAATTTGCACCACTGATGATGGGGAGTGAAAAATGAAGATAGTAAACAAGATATAGACTCTATTATAAAAAAACTGCAAAGCTACAATAATATAT
>JALVRY010000329.1:0-1195 GCA_027024625.1 Thiotrichaceae bacterium | reverse complement strand
AAAAATGAAGATAGTAAGCAAGATACTTTTGTTGTTTGCTTTGCTATTGCCTTCTGTTTTGATAGCAGGAGGTGTTGCTGATGATTTGGGTATTCGGCTAAGAGAAGCCGCAACACAGGGTGATTTACAGAAAGTGAAAGATTTGCTTGATAAAAAAGTCCCGGTTGATTCAACTAATGAGTTTGGGATTACACCGCTGATGTTGGCAACAGAAGCTAATAATATTGAACTAGCCTCAATATTAATGGCAAACGGCGCCAATGTTAATGCTCGCAGTCGTGATGGATTGACACCACTTATTTATGCAGTAGAGGACGGCCACTCTGAAATATCAGCGATGCTCGTTGAGATGGGAGCAAATGTTCATGATCGAACACGCAAGGGCTGGAATGCTTTAATGATTGCAGCAAAAGAAGGCTATGATGTGATTGTTGCCCAGCTAATAGAGTTTGGGGCTGATTTACGTGTATCCGATAAGCGTGGTGACTCGGCATTGATGTATGCTGTCGATCAAGGAAAGATAAAAGTTATTGAGACTATTTTTAAATACAATGATTTTAAAACACTGTGTTTACCGAATAAAAATGGAACAACGCCATTAATGCGAGCGGTAGAAAAAGGTGATATTAACATTGTAAAACTCCTGCTATGGAATGATAAAAGTTGTGTCAATAAGCAAGATAAACTCGGTGAATCAGCATTGATGATAGCCGCTGAAGACGGAAAAAAGGAGATTGTCAGCCTTTTATTGTATAACGATGCAGATGTTGAGCTTAAAAATGAAGACGGGAAAACAGCATCACAGCTTGCTGAAGCAAAAGGCTACGCTGATATTGTTGAGTTACTCAAGGCGAATTAAGCTTTTACACCATCACTTGTCCTACCTGTTTTTATTTCCCACTTTAAACAGGTGGGAAAATGGATAACTCCCATGTTTTCAGTTCAATCCTTTCATTCTTTTTCCTTCTATTGAGTGGATAAGTCCACTTATCGAATCTTTATAAACTCACTTCAAAATAAATCTATCCTTTTCTAAATGTACTAAGCTACCTTGAGGAAATCCTGATTAAGATATTAATCGTTGCAAAAGTATAGTCATACTGAAGTTCCTAGATGGTATCTCCCACTCAGGAAGCGATGCTTTAGCTTCGCAAGGGACTAGCACGATTAGTAATCTTTTCACTCGGGCGAGGCT
>JALVRY010000328.1 GCA_027024625.1 Thiotrichaceae bacterium | reverse complement strand
GATTACAACTGCAATTGGCTTCTTGAGCCTTAACTTTAGTGATGCTCCACCTTTCAGAGATTTAGGTAATATTGCGGCTATTGGTGTCATTTATGCGTGGTTCTTGTCGGTCGCATTTATGCCTGCTCTTGTTACCTTATTGCCTTCTCGAGTTAAGCAAAAAGAAGAAGCACAAAATAATGGTGGGATGAATAAACTAGCTGACTTTGTTATTCGTCAGCAGAAAAAACTACTCATTGGTGGCACAGCACTGTTCATTATTTTAGTTTCATTCCTGCCACGTAATGACCTGAACGATGTGTTTATCCATTACTTTGATGAGCGTATTGAATTTCGTACCGATACGGATTTCTTGCTAGATAATCTAACGGGGATGTATTTTGTCGATTTCTCCTTAGACTCAAAAGAAGACAATGGTGTCTCTGACCCTGAATATTTACATCAAGTTGAGAAGTTTGCTAAATGGATGCTAGAACAGCCTGAAGTCATTCATATTAATACCCTCACGGATATTATGAAACGCCTGAATCGTAATATGCATGGTGATGACCCAGCCGCCTACACGCTGCCAGAGCGTAGAGATTTAGCGGCTCAATACCTATTATTGTACGAAATGTCATTGCCGTATGGCTTAGATTTGAATAATCAGATTGATATTCGCAAACAATCGATTCGTTTATCTGCAACTCTCAAAACCATCTCAACGCAAGAGGTCTTGGCTTTTGAGAAACGCACACAAGACTGGATGGCAAAGAATACACCCGCCATTCAAGCACTTGGCTCTAGCCCAACGGTTATGTTTGCACATATTGGTATGAAAAACATAGTCAGCCTACTAATCGGTGCTTTTGTCGCCTTACTACTGATCTCTTTTATTTTGATTATTGCCCTAAAGTCATTCCGCTACGGCTTACTGAGTTTAGTCCCTAACTTAATGCCAGCAGGTTTAGCCTTTGGTTTGTGGGGGATAGTTGATGGCGAAATTGGCTTAGCTTTATCCGTCGTAACATCCATGACAATAGGAATCGTCGTCGATGATACCGTGCATTTTCTCAGCAAATATTTACGAGCCAAACGTGAACAAGGATTAAGTGCAGAAGAGGCGGTTCGCTATGCCTTCTCCACTGTAGGCAGTGCCTTATGGGTAACGTCGATAGCACTCATCGGTGGCTTCCTCGTCATCTCAACCTCGTCTTTTGAATTAAATGCAGGGATGGGCTTGGTTGTATCGTTAGTGATTGGCTTTGCTCTACTTGCAGACTTTTTATTCTTGCCACCGTTACTGATGAAGTTTGATAAATGGTTGAATAAAGATGAAACCATCATGGTGGCAGAACCAGTAACCGTATAATTAACAGATATTAGGAAATAGCGATAATGTCGGGGTGTCCTTTTCTTTGGATACTTTCTTTTGGACAAGCAAAAGAAAGTATCTCGTCGCCAAAACATAAGTAAAGAAAAGAGTCACTAAAAATTCAGGCGACGAAACCCTTGAAAAATTAATAGTGCGTAATATCAGAAATTAACACGCCTAGACCATAAGGAAATAAATATGAAAAAATTAAAAATAACATTACTCATCGGGCTTGCTGTGATGAGTGCCGCTGCATTTGCCGAAACACCAGAAGAGAAAGGCTTGCGTATTGCAAAAGAAGCCGATGCTCGTGATGCAGGTTTTAAAGATAGCACCGCAGATATGGTGATGATCCTAAAAAACCGAGCAGGTCAAACAAGCACAAGAAAAATAAGAGCAAAAACTTTGGAAGGCAAAGGTGATGGTGATAAGTCTTTATCCCTATTTGATGAACCTGCGGATGTTAAAGGCACAGCAATGCTGACGTTTTCTCACGGCTTAAAACCTGATGATCAATGGATGTACCTGCCTGCACTTTCTCGGGTTAAGCGAATCTCATCAAAAAGTAAATCAGGACCTTTTATGGGTAGTGAATTTGCCTTTGAAGACCTTGGCTCACAAGAAGTTGAAAAATACACCTACAAATTCCTACGCGATGAGCCATGTGGCAACGGCTGGACTTGTCACGTAATGGAACGCAAGCCCGCGTATAAGCATTCAGGCTATTCAAAGCAAATCGGTTGGCTTGATACCAAAGAATACCGCCCTGTAAAAATTGAATTTTATGACCGTAAAGGCGACAAGCTAAAAACACTCGTTAATTCAGGCTACAAAGAATATCTCGGGCATTACTGGCGACCTTCAGTAATGACTATGCAGAATCATTTAACGGGTAAATCAACCATACTGAAATGGAATAACTACCAATTTCAAACAGGTTTGAATGCAGGTGATTTCAACAAAAATGCCTTAGCAAGACAGTTCTAAATTCAAGGATAGCTATGTTAAAAAATAAAATTCCACCACCCGTGTATATGCTGATCTTTGCGGTATTGATGTATTACCTAGCAAAGTATCTACCCATTGCTCAGTTTATTGATGCACCTATTAATAAACTAGCCTATGTTTTTGCAGGAGCAGCACTGTTGCTGGACTTTTCCGCCTTGTTTCTATTCTTTCGATCAAAAACAACCCCAAACCCTATTAAACCAGAAAACGCCAATAAAATAGTCACTAGCGGCATGTACCGCTACACACGTAACCCCATGTATTTGGGGTTATTCTTCTGGCTGGTTGCATGGGCAATCCACCTTGCAGTGGTTAGCCCATTTCTATTGTTGCCTGTATTTATCTGGGTGCTAAACACCATGCAAATTGCACCAGAAGAACAAGCATTAGAAAAGAAGTTTGGTGACAGTTATTTAGACTACAAACAGCGAGTGCGTCGTTGGATTTAACGACAAAGTGAAAGCGATGAAATTAATGACAAAAAAACAAATTGCGGTTCTAAGCCTTGGACTTTTTAGTATCACACTGCAAGCAGGAGAATTTTCAGGGAATGTTGCACTAGAAGGCCGCTACTTCCTGCATGATCCTTCCTATGCAGGGCAGGATGGAAGCAACCTATCCTTTAGTGTGCAACCAGAGTATCGACATAAATGGGATAAAGGGCGTAAAAAGTTTACCTTTGTGCCGTTTTATCGTGTCGATCAGAATGACACGGAGCGAACGCATGGTGATATTCGTACCTTAGACGTGGTGATCGCCAATAATCAATGGGAATTCCAAGCAGGTATCAGCAAAGTATTTTGGGGCGTAACAGAATCCCAGCACCTAGACGATATAATCAACCAGACCGACCTTGTTGAATCCACCGATGGCGAAGAAAAACTCGGTCAGCCAATGCTACGAGCTAGCCGAATCCTAGAAAATGGCTCCCTAGATTTATATGTATTGCCATATTTTCGTGAACGCACATTTTCTGGCGAAAAAGGACGCTTCCGCTCAGCTCTACCCGTCGATACCGACCAAGCAACGTATGAATCCAGTGCAAAAGAAAAGCATGTAGATTACGCAGTACGCTGGAACTACAGCAAAGACAATTTAGATACAGGTATTTACTGGTTCGATGGCACATCACGCGAGCCTGAATTTAAACTCGGTACAAAAAATGGTAAACCCGTGTTAACACCGCATTACCCCTTGATTCAGCAAGTGGGTATTGATGCTCAATACACGGGTGAAGAATGGGTTTGGAAATTTGAAGGAATCCATAGAAAGCTAAAAGACAGCAGCTACAATGCAGCGGTAGGCGGCTTTGAATACACAGTCCCCGCCATTGCGGATAGCTCAAAAGACCTCGGCTTATTAGCCGAATATCATTACGACTCCCGCGATAAGCTAGCCACAACACCCTTCCAAAATGACCTATTTGCAGGAGCACGCCTAGCCTTTAACGACACCCAAAGCACAGAAATACTAGCAGGCGTATTTCAAGACTTAGACCATGCAGGAACAAGCGTTCGCCTAGAAGCAAGCCGCCGATTAAAGAACAACTTCAAGCTAAATATCGAAGCTCAAGCTATCAGTAATGCGGTAGCTGAAGACACCGCTTTATACTCAATTCGCAACGATGATTACCTGCAACTTGAATTGCAAAAG
>JALVRY010000327.1 GCA_027024625.1 Thiotrichaceae bacterium | reverse complement strand
CTCATATTGTAATAATAAGCCTACAAAATGATTCTAAAAAAATTATTGAAGAAACGATAAAATATAAAGGTTTAGATAGTATTTTATCGCATACCCTATAAAAACTAGGAACCCCCATGCAACTACTCCCCCAAGACCTAAAAACAGAAGAAATCATCAATGACATTGGTGACAATACCCAGCATATTTTTGAAACCAAGCACATCAACGCAATCAACGCGGCATTGGCAATTAATCGCCCTTTATTAGTTTGGGGTGAACCAGGTATAGGTAAAAGCCAACTTGCCAAAGCTGTAGCAAAACACTTAAAGCGAGTATTTATCCCCTTTGTGGCAGATGCCCACACAGAATCACATGATCTATTATGGACGTTTGATGCAGTCGCTCGTTTAGCTGAGGCACAAATACAAAGTGCAGCAAAACATAACAGGGCGGCTTTAGAAGTAGGGAATTTTATTGTACCAGGGCCATTGTGGTGGGCATTTAATTGGACAAATGCAGAGAAGTTAATTAACTCAGCCGACAATAAAAATACCTGCCAACGCCAAGCCCCTAAAATAATGGACGGTTGCTCACCTAGTAACGGAGCCGTTGTACTCATTGATGAAATTGACAAAGCAGATACCGATGTGCCAAATGGTTTATTAGAAGCACTAGGTGAAAGTCGTTTTCATCCACAAGGACTTCCTCACGCAGTAGAATGTAAAGGCAATAAACCACTCATTATAATCACCAGTAATGAAGAAAGAGCCTTACCCGATGCCTTTATCCGTCGCTGTTTAGCCTTACATTTGAATTTTCCTAAACCCGAAGAGCAGCTTACATTTCTTGTCACCAGAGCGGCTATTAACTTCCCTGAGTTACATAAAGAAAAATCAGCAGAATTAGACGGCAAAACCATCATTGAAGCCGCAGCAGAAATGTTAATAAAAGATCGGGCCTATGCAGAAGAACAGCGTTACTACCCGCTACCTGGGCAAGCAGAGTATTTTGATTTACTACGGGGTGTGAAAAAACTCAGTGAGCAAACGGATATAAGCCCTGTTGATTTAATCGCTCAACTTCGCCCTTATACCTATCAAAAGAATACAGGCTTTCATACTAAAGGGGATTAGACCAATTCAATAAGTGATTATAAAAATACTTCTCCTTGGCGAAGTAGCCAATAAATTAAGATAAGAATATTTTGGAATTGATATAACTAAGCAATGAACGAGCAAGCGACAATAAACAAACACACAAAAAAGCAAGGTCAACTCAGCCGTGCTGACTTATTGTACGCTCTCGTTTCTACTGATCATGCTAATAGCTCAGCAATTGCACAACAGATAGGCTTGCAGTATGTAGATAGTGTTAAACAGCCAGAATCAAGCAAGCCCAATGTAGAAAATAAAATAAGCCCAAATAAAGAGCCTGAAATACCCGCACAAAGTGGCAAAGCAACAGCTAACTTTTGGATTGTTACAAAACAAGAACAATACACAGCAGAAGACAAAAAAGAACTCAATAAAGAAAGCCTTACAAGTGATATTGTTTGGGAAAATCGTCCAACACAAGCACCTAAACATCACCTTATAGCCGAACCAAAATTTGTACTGCCACGTATTTTTAATCACGCTAAAATCGACAAAAACAGCCGAGAAATTGACACGGAAAAGTTAGTAAAACACATCAGCCAAGGCAAGCATTTAACGCGTCTACCCAAACAACAACGCCGTCGCCTAGGGCAACATATCCATTTTATTGACGACAGAAAAAACCACCTCATACCCTATTGGCGTGATCATTATTACTATCAAGCCATTATCGCTAGTTATCAGCCAGACTATAGCTGTAGCCATGCAGTCTGTATTGAAGGGCAACTCTTGCCGAAAACGCGTACAAAACAAGGCTTAAAAACATGGCAAATGCCACCTAAAGAAAGCCTTGTTATTATTTTTAGTGACCTCGGAGCATTAGCACAGCAAAGTGAAAGGCATGTAAAACAATGGTTACAAATAGGGGAGC
The DNA here is from genome assembly GCA_027024625.1 of Thiotrichaceae bacterium. Taxonomy (GTDB): domain Bacteria; phylum Pseudomonadota; class Gammaproteobacteria; order Thiotrichales; family Thiotrichaceae; genus S015-18. The sequence continues at coordinate 2,053 of JALVRY010000327.1, read as the reverse complement.
AATTACAAAGGCAACAATGCACGGCAATCGTATTACTGCCCTGTCACCCCGATGCTTGTGATAAACGCCTAAAAAAATACTTTCATCTACAAGCATGGGAAGCCAATCAACACTGCAAAAAGATCAATCAAGACAGCCAGCAACAGGCAAAACAACTCCTTATTGCACTTGCCCCTGTGATTCGCCTAGAACCTAGCTTAATTCGGCAAATGCGTTTGGCTATGCGATGCTTTGGTGAAAAATGGCACAGTGATGCCGCAGTAGAATCAATACTATGGCAACACCCCGATATACAAGAAAGGCACAGTGTCGCTGCCAGCCTCAACCTAGACGCTCGCCTGCAAAATCTACAACACTTTGCCAAACTACCCGAAGAGCAGCGTAAAAAAGCACTGGATGTGATTCGAGAATGGCGGGGAGGGGATTTATCTCATGGTATTTGGTTTGTAGAAGTAGCAGCTTTAGATGCATCCACACGAAAGCTAATCCCTAATGATGTTCAAGCCTCAAATACTTATTTTTGCCAATATAATGCCCGTTTACAAAGACAGCCAGACGCAGTAGATGAAAACGAACAAGATTGGCTTATACGAACAACCGACGATTATATACCTGACTATGCTCTAGAACACAGTGAGCTAGGCAAACAACTACAACAAATAAAATACGAGCTACATAAACATGATGCAGATTACCACGCAGAAGGCATCAACCCACGACAGTTAGCAATTAATGAAAATGCCATAAAAAAAGCCGTGTTGTACCAACAGGGTAATAGCTTACGTCTTGTTCCCTTTACACCGAATACACGACAAGCCACTATTTATAGCCCAATAGCTCTATTAACACTTCGTCAAAATCATATCCAATTACGAACAGAAAGTGAGCGATTAGGTGAGCTAGACTTAAAAGATCAAACAGCCATTGAGCTACCCAGTGAAGATAAAATAACCATTATCAGTGATTGTGAAACCCTCACCCTAGAACAATGGCAAAAGCCCGAAGAAATTGAAGCAACAGGGCGGGATGAATATGGATTATATCTGGATGTGGACTTTGCGGGTATCACGCAACGCTTTCGCTATATTCAACCCAGCACCTTTATGATGGGATCACCCGATAATGAAGCAGAAAGAGACGATGACGAAGATTACCATCAAGTCACCATACCTCAAGCCTATTGGATAGCCGACACCACAGTTACACAGGAACTTTGGCAAGCAATAATGGGAGAAAACCCAAGTAGTTTTAAAGCTAAAGATCAGCCTGTAGAAAATGTCAGTTGGCATGATGCCCAAGACTTTATCACCAAATTACAGCAACAACAGCCCTTGCTAAGCTTACGTTTACCCACAGAAGCCGAATGGGAAAATGCTTGTCGAGCAGGTTCAACAACCGCCTTTTCATTTGGGGATAATATCACCCCGCAACAGGTTAATTATGATGGGAACTTCCCTTATAACAATGCAAAGAAAGGCGAGTATCGACAGCAAACAGTCAAAGTGAAAAGTTTAGCCTGTAATGATTGGGGCTTATATGAAATGCACGGTAATGTGTGGGAATGGTGTAATGATATTTTTACCGAACATCTAGGAACACAGGCGGTAAGCGATACATGGCAAGCAGATAAAAATAAGGACGCTTTGCGTGTTTTGCGTGGCGGCTCATGGAACGGCTTCGGCAGGTTCTGCCGCTCCGCCATCCGTCGCAGGTACGTGCCAGACCTCCGTAACGACAACATAGGCTTTCGTCTTATCCTAGGTCACAGAGCTGCAAGTCATGTAAAACAAGAGCCGTTTGTTGTAATGCAGGATCAGCCGCGTCGCGGAGCAGCGGATAAGCCTGTATTACAACAAACGGCGGAGCAAGAAAAGCAATAGATTGGATAAAACGATAATGCAATATAAATTTTTAGCTCGTTCCCAAATTTATTTGGGAATGGTACGCCCTCGAAGGCGTTTTAATTAGCATGGTGAAAGTCCATGTCAGGGAAAGCCATAGCCCTGTAGCTGAAAGTAACTGCGTTGCCGCGAGGCAGGGTGGGGAGTAACTG